>NZ_JAVRBY020000070.1:0-36188 GCF_034531035.1 Nostoc sp. DedQUE02
TTTGGGGAAAAGGTTAAAGGGTAAAGGTTAAAGGTTTTTTCTTTCCCCTTTTCCCCCGCCCCTTATCCCCAGAGGGGACCCCACCTTCCCCTTTTCCCCAAAACCCGACAAGTATTGGGATTACCACCCGACTCTAGTAGTTTTTGTCCGTCTTCTCCACTGAGTAACGCCTGCATATCGCCCGCAACCGGGGCAAACGCTAGCCCGTTATTGCGGACGAGTGCCTCAGCACATGATGATAAGAGAAAAGACTTACCAAGAATTGCTCAAACATCAGTGGGAAGTTGGTTCAGGTTCAATCTTGCGTTAAAACAAACTTGCTCTTATCACTTTAAGCGACTCAGAAGATGACGAACAGACAATTGTCTTTTTCATGCAAATCCCTCAAAGCGTGGGCGCTTTGAGGGATTTTGGGTATTGGTATTTGGTATTGGGTTTTTTGACTGCTAAGTTAAATTATTTGCTTTCTCAACTGCTGACTTTAACTCTTCAAAGGTAATACTACCGTCAGAGTCTGAATCATAATTTACTACCAATTCCTGGGGAGTACTGATATTTGTTTCTGATGAAACGATTGTACTTAAGCCAGGGCTTAAAAAAAGATCATTAATGGAGATTTTGCCGTCTTGATCGGTATCTAATTTATTAAAGAGAGATTGAAGCTCTTGCTCGGTTGCCATAAGTTTCTATCTGAATAATCGTTTTTCAATTTAATATCTCATTAATCTCTCAAAATTAAATAAACTTGTATCCAAAGACGTAGAAACGGGTATCGCTAGGGCTTAGATCAGGTGTAGTCCCTGATACAGGGTATACAATTGGGACATGAAAATCAATCGGCACGGTCGAGCCAAAGTTCCTACTCAATAGCAGATACAGCTAATTTTCAGTCATGGTTTAGAAAATGACCGCGATCGCTATACCTGTCCGATGATCGCGTTTTTTTATGGACACTATATAAGGCTCTGTTCCTCATGACATTGACACTAGTAACTATTCTAAAGCGATTCTAGATTGGTCAAAGACGCGTAAAGTTAATGGCAAAGTTGTTTCTGACTTACGAAAGCAAACCAAACAACGATTATTAAGCCAAGGTGGAGATGAATACAACAACGCGATCGCTGCCAAACAAACAGTTGAGAAATACTGGCAGCATAAAGACAGAGAGTACAAAAAATATCAACAAAAGCTTACTGAGTCGCAGGAATAAAGCTGACAAGCGAGAAGAAATGTGTAATTTTTTATTACAGTTAAATAATCTATCGCTTTCAAAACGCCTTATTATATTGCTTTAATGTTTCCTAATTTTCTGCCATTACAAGTTAATCAACCCAAAGACCCAGAGACGATCGCTTTCATCCAAAGTATCGAGAGAATTAACCTTGCTACCTCCCTGAGCGACCAACCAGTGCCTACAACCTATATTCACAAAGGTTGTGGAGTCACACCAATTCTGCTGCTTCACGGCTTCGACAGTTCCATCCTTGAGTTCCGCCTTCTGTTACCATTACTTGCTGCTCAAAATGAAACATGGGCAGTAGATTTGTTAGGTTTTGGCTTTACACAGAGACAAAAAGAAATAAATTACAGCCCAACTACCATCAAAATTCACCTTTACAATTTTTGGAAAACTTTAATCAACAGACCAATCATACTAGTAGGCGCATCAATGGGAGGTGCAACTGCAATCGATTTTACTCTCACTTATCCTCAAATTGTAAAATCTCTAATATTGATTAATAGTTTAGGTTACACTAGTTCTCCTGCTTTTAGCAAATATTTATTTCCTCCTTTTGACTTTTTGGCTGTTGAATACCTGCGTCAGCGCCACATATTGGCATTAAACTTATGTAGTATTTTACCTAATTTCGATCCCAAAATACTTTTGGCAATTCAGTGCGCCATGCTACATCAACAAATGCCTGGATGGCATGATGCCATGATTGATTATGTCAAAACTGGAGGTTATAGCAACTTGGCAAATAGAATTGCCAAAGTTGAAAAACCAACACTGATTTTATGGGGAGAAGCTGATGACATGCTCCCACTTGAAGATGCAGAAAAATTTCAGCGCTCCATTGCGAATTCTCAATTAATAAAACTTAAAAACTGTGGTCATGCCCCTCAAATTGAACAGCCCCAAATTACATCTCAAAATATTTTACAATTTCTGAATAAGATCGCATGAAGGCAGTGAGCTTGGTGCGATCGCTCCCTATCTGCTTGTCCTAGCCCAGTTTAGGAAAATGAGAGGTAGATAGTAGAGAAGCGGATGCCATCTGTAATACGCCCGCTCGTGCTGACTTCTAATCTTTGTAACGCCAGCTTTAAGATTATTCGTTTTTTGCGTAAAGCACAAAACTTGAGGTGAATAGTATTATATAACCGTATTTACTATGTATAAACCGGGGACAACACTAAAAGTCTCCTATATAATTTACTTCTATCAAAAACTGCTCTGGACAAAAGCCAGGGCAGTTTTATGTTGAGTCGGTTAGTCCTAAGTTTAGTAATCGCTATGATATTAGATAGAGTTTTATCATTCATCAAGTGTCAAATAATCAACACAAGCAATGCCAACTGTGTCAAAGACAGATGGAACATTTAACTGTCCATCACTTAGTTCCACGACAAAATACCAAACGCAAAAAACAAGACCCAGGCCCAACAGCAAATATTTGTTCTGCCTGTCATCGACAGATTCATGTTTTATTCGATAATAAGCTGCTGGGCCTTGAACTCAACACAATAGACAAACTCAAAAATGAGCCGCAAATGCAAAAATTCTTGGTTTGGGTAAGAAAGCAAGACCCAGGTAAGCGAGTTTCAGTCCATCGCTAAAAAGTAAGGTCGATAGTGTGTTCTGTGTTACATCACCATGCACTGAAGCTATAGAAAAGAAACAGAAACCTTAAAAATGACACTAAAGTATAAATCTTGCGTATGCATGACGACAACAGCAAAAGTATTTATTAACTTTATTTACAATTTTTCGGTTAAAAACTAGAGCATTTTTTGGATATTATCGTCCAAAGTCCTTTTATTTAGATTTTATAGCCCAATTACGCACCTTCTACCCCAATTTATCATTAGTTCTTGGGGTTATTGTAGTTAGGCAGCAGAACTATATCGCTATCATCTCGCCCAAAATTACCCCTGTTATGTCCTTTTTTCAAAATTATTTCAGAAGGGGATTAGGATGAATACCGCCGCACGCGAAGTTATTTTTGATTACACAAATACCGTCCAAGCCCAGAAAACAGAAGATATCCCCCCAACCGTCCTCTTTGAGCAGTATGATACTGCCGCCATCATGGGCGGACTCTACGGCGACGGGATCATTGGGTTGAAAGGTGCATTCGAGCCGACGTGGGCAGATCGCCTTGGTGAGGATATTGAGGTTCTCTTCTCTGAAGCGCTTGCGCGTCCGGGAGGAGCAGTGGGGCGCGGGCCCAATCGATACTACGTAGAGATTCACCCGGAGAGGATCGGGGGGTTTCTCGATCTGGTTACACATCCTTGGGTAGTGGCAGTATCAACCGCAGTCCTTGGAGAAGACTACAAAATCGTGGAGATTGGCTTCGATGTACCTCTGACTGGCTCCATGAATCAGCCCTGGCATCGCGACTTTCCCGCGCCCGAAGCCACTCTGACAGGACGCAGGCTCAACTCGCTTGCTTTCAACTTAACCACCGTGGATGTCGAAGAGGACATGGGGCCGTTCGAGATAGCACTCGGCACCCAGTGGGATCGGCCAATCGGCTTCAAACACGAAATGTTTCCGCCAAAATCTCTCTACGACCGATACCAAGAGCGTGCTGTCAGGAAGCTCCCAAAGTGTGGAGATATATCTGTCCGGTCAGCGCTGACCATTCATCGGGGTACTGCCAACCAATCCCAAAAATCGCGGCCGACCTTAGTGCTTGGTGTGGATGCTCCAGATGCCCAAAACGCTTTGCGGCACGATCTCCAGTTCACTCGCGTTTACTACGAGACTATTCCTTTACAGCACCGAAAGCATTTCGTCTGCCGAATCGTCGATGAACTAGAACCTATCGTACAAGCCCATACGATTGAGGGACTCGTCATGGGGGAGGCTTAACAGATTTGGCTAAAACGTGGCTTGGTGGGATGGAATGCCCAAACAGGATAGCTTAAACAGGCTCAAAAAATAGCGATCGCTTCACTGGGGTGTGGAGCCAAGACAAACGAAAGTAGCCTTGAAGCTAAAACCAGCACTTCAGTTAAAAATTGCCGCAGATTTCAAGCAGGCGCAGACCCACCAAGCACTTTTCTGTAAGCATCAGTCCTGTATCTCAAATAACTTTTATTATTGTATTTCCCAGCCTTTTAGCCTGTTTGACATTGATTAAAAGGTTCTCGAATAAAGTAGAGTGCATCGCGCCTGCCAACTTCCATACCACTCTTATTCCAGGTTCCCCAACGAGTAATAAATTTTTTTCCGTTATTACGACGCTCTATAGCAAAAGTAAAGTTATTGCGGAGTTCTCGATAACACCCCTCTAAACTAGTGAGCGTCAAATCTAATGCTGACACATTAAATTTATTCTCAGCTTTATTGACAACAAAGAATCCTTCGCCCCCTCGCTCCATTAGCAATAAGGTGGGACTATCAACAATTTCCAAAATATTTTCTTTAACGTTTTTTCCCTGATTTTGCCGTTGACGCATAATGGAGCGGAACTTAACGCCGTATTTGATAAAAGAAGCATCTTCATTATCCCAGTTAAGTACTAGAGGAGTGCCACTTTCTCTTGCTAGTACATAAGCTGTTGCTAGAAAGGAGTCCCAACGCTCACTATAAGGATTAATGGCATAAGAATTAATCTCACGAATGTTATCATGGTTTCTACCAAAGGTAACGCTACGCGATTCGTTTACATTTGTGGTAAGTCGTAGTGAACGCAAATCTCCACCAAAGGTGAAAGCATTTTTCATCGAGTTGTAGAGAACATAATCTGTAACAGGCGCAATCCAGTTATAGTCTTTTGATAAAGTGTCGCTGTCTGCAATTACCTCAAGATAATTCCATGTTTTTCTTTGGCTTTGTTGCTCAACGTAATTAATATATTCGTTGATAATATCTGCTGGTATATGTTTAGCAGCATCAAACCGAAATCCATCTACTCCTAAATCCAACAATTTTTTTAGATGAGCTTTTTGAATGGTTTTAACCTTATTGGTGAATATTAAATCGGGTAGTCCGCCTAACCAACAATTAATTTCTGTATATCTGTTGTTATCACTATAGTTAATGCCACAAAGATTTTCACCTAGACGGTTTAAAGCAGAATGAAAATCACTGACCGAAATACCCGGAAATTGACTTAAATCTTCAAAATCATCGTTGCCATCTAAATTAGCCATGTGATTAAAGACAACATCAGAAATGACTTTAATGTTACAACTGTGGGCTTTATCTATAAGTTTTTTTAAATCTTTTTGCCCACCTCTACCTTCAATCACCCTATAGTCTACAGGTTGATACCTTCCCCACCATTGTGGGCTAGCATTAGATTTTTGGGCTGGAGGAATTTGAATGTGTGAGTATCCCTGTTTCCCTAGTTCACAAACAAATTGTTCGATATTGTTATATTGCTGATCGAACGCATGAAAGATAGCAATAGGACTTTCTACTGCTAATGTTTTAACGGGAAAAAGGCAAATTGTAAAAATTATAACTACACTGCTAAATATCAATTGGATGAAATTCATAGCTATAAAAATGGTGGGGCAAGCAATTAACCACATTCAGAATGTGAAGCAACCTATTCATTTTGTAATCCATACAAAGTCTTTATCTGCATTCAATAGATTCATTCTATAGGATTTAGTTGCGTCAAGAAGTTTAACATCTTCTTATTCCCCACACCCCACACCCTACACCCTACACCCCACACCCAAAAGCCAGTTATATCATGGCTTTGTGCTTAACTTAGTGCCATTCAATTAGGGGGTATATCACTAGAAGTAACAGCATTCATACTTAAGGCTATTAATCATTGATTCTGTTGGTAGATGGAATGTCAATGTTGGGATTGCTATTGTGTATTTGTCGCGTAAAAACGTTTATCAAATTAAAACAATGAATATTCTTGCTTGGATTATTTTAGGTCTAATTGCTGGTGCAATTGCAAAGGCTATCTACCCCGGTCATCAAGGCGGCGGAATTCTCGGAACAATCTTACTAGGAATTATCGGTGCTTTTGTTGGTGGAAGTTTGGGTGTGTTCTTCAGTACAGGAACCTTGACATTAGCCGCCCCCACACTCAGCATTCCTGGTATTGCAGTAGCGGTTCTTGGCGCAATTGTCGCTGTTTTCTTGTGGAACTTGTTAAATCGTCGCAGTGCTGTGTAATCAATTAAATTTGAATTAATTAATAATAAAAATCAGGGAATTCATTTCGCTATATTTTCTCCCTGAATTTAAATTATTTGAATAGCGCCTGCCTGTATTTAGGTGGGTGCTATTCTTTCGTTAGAGTGCGATGCCGTTCCAGCGAATTGCTCTGAGTCCGGCTGGATGGATGATACCGCAATACTTGTCGGTTAAGGGGGAAAGGGGAAGGGGAAAAGGGAAATAAAAAACCTTTAACCCTTACCCTTTAACCTTTTCCCCAAACCAAATTCTGAGTTGAAAATGCAAAACCCGAGTAGTATTGGATGATACCGTGTAAAGCAATTTCTGGAAAACTCTATCTACTTTCTCACTTAAACTTGGCTGAACTTACGAGAGTAAAGTTCATCAGACACTTCTTTTAGTTCTGGTTCAACTACTGTCAAATGCTGCTCCAAAATTGCCAAATTCCGAATGTTGGACTTATAGAAAGCATCAAACAAATCACCCACTAAAGGCACAGTACCAACGACTGTTTCCAAACTTACATTAAAAATCATTTTCGCTAAGTCTTGACGCGGGATGCCAAACTGAGTAGCTAAAAATATGATGTAAGCTGAAAACGCTGTACTGATTAAATCACCAGCACCTGGAACCAAACCGATAATTGGGTCTATTCCAATGCGAAAACCTGTTAGAGGGATGCGTATTGATGTATCCATCAAACGGCTGAGTTTACGGATACGATTTAGAGTAGCAAGGCGTTTAGCAGCGTCCATAATTTATGAAATTTACACTACTTTTAAATTGCACCATTTTTATTTATTTGTCTTGTACCGTTAGAAATAACAAGTATGAATAAAAATCCTGACAACTACTCAGAAAGCAGATAGATGGATGATACAGTTTAGTTTGATCGCTCTATCATTGCTTATGACTAAAACTAATTCAGGAACACGGTTTTCCGACTTCTTCAACGATGGATACGGTGTTAGCAAAACCCTGCTGAAATTCCTCAAATGACTCACTTACCAGTAGAAGTAATGCAACAACTAGAGCCGCTCTCTAGTATGCCCTTTTCGATAAAGCCACTACTCAAATAGGCATTAGGCGTTGTCATTGCCGCTATTAACTGCTATGTCGAAATGCAATACGTCTTCGCGATCGCCCAGCTTTGTATAAAGTTTAATGGCTGGATCGTCACCAATATCCGCCTGGACGAAAATGACATAAGCTCCACATGCTGCTGCTACTTCTTTCAGCTTCTGAATTAATGCCGTTGCAATTCCCTGCCGTCGGTGTGCGGCGGCAACAGCTAGATCGTAGATGTAAATCTCGCTGCGCTCCTGCTCGAACTTTTTAAGCTCGTAGGCAGTAAGACCGCCAACGACCTCACCTTCTTTCAATGCAGCGATCGCAATGAAGTAGTCACTATTGAGCAGTTGCCGCAAGTAGTCTGCACTAGGCGGATTTCTATATGTCTCAACCTCATCGAACGCCTCACCAAAGGTTGCTAATAGAGCTTCCATTAATGCAACGTCCTCCGGCATAATCTGTTGAATGCTTAAGTTCATTGGTATTTCCTAAGCTACATTCCTGTTGAGCAGCTAAATCCTGCTCGTGCATACAATATCAGACGAAAGGGCTAAACCCAAAAATCAGTTGAGTATAGTTTGCTGTTATTGCCAAAGTACAATCGTTTGCCAGGTTGTTCATGCTGCCTCTAGCAGACAGGAGAAAACGGTTAATACAAGGCAAGATTCCCAAAATGACTAATTCATTTCTCATTTCATCATTTTAAGTACAATTAGATACGAATTTATTTAAGCTGAGTATAATGTATTTATTATGCAAAACCTTAACAGCTATATCTACCTAAAAAACATAGAATATCTATTAATATAAAGTGGTATTCAATAAAAATAGAGTAGTTTTAGTTTCAAAGAGTTTGAGTAAAAAATTACAAAGGTAACTGTCCCTAGCCGAAGGCAGCAAGACTTAATGAACCAGATGAAAGCAAAAAATCTTCATTCCATTGCTGACTATTTCCGAGGCGGGGAAATGGCTTGTAGAATCAATCGCTTGGACTGGTCGCAAACGTCGTTAGGCGAGATCAATACATGGTCGCAAAGTCTCAAGTCAGTGGTAAAGATGCTTCTTGCTTCGAGCTATCCGATGATCCTGACTTGGGGTAAAGATTTCATCCAAATTTACAACGATGCCTATTCCCAATTGATTGGCGATAAACATCCCGCAGCCCTTGGGATTGATATTCGGATTACACTAGCCGAGGCATGGGACACCTTAGGCCCAATGATCGAAACCGTAATGGCAACGGGCGTAGCGAATTGGACACCTGCATTGCTACTGCTGTTGGAACGTTCTGGCTACCGGGAGGAATCCTATTTTAACGTTTCCCATGCTCCAGCAGAAGACGATTCTGGAGAGATTGTCGGTATGCTTGCAGTGTGTAGTGAAGTAACACAACAAGTACTAGGGGATCGACGATTGCGGCTCTTACGGGATTTATCGTCTAAAGCAGGCGAAAGCCAAAGCGTAAAAGCAACCTGCCTGAATGCGCTTTCGGTGATTGCCTCGTCCCCAATCGATGTACCGTTCGCCCTGTTATATCTGCGTGACCTCGACGGTAAAAAATTGACGTTGCAGGGAGTTGTGGGGATTTTAGCAGGAGAAGCCGCAAGTCTGAAAACGCTCGAATTAGAAACTAATGGCAGAGATATTTGGTCGCTGGCGAAAGCAGCAAATGGTGAAACAATTCTAATTGAAGCTGTTGATGGCGAAACCACGGTGTTAGGTGGTACGTTTAGTGAACCAGTAAAATCAGCGATCGTGTTGCCGCTCGCCTCCTCCTTTCAGACAGAAACATTGGGTGTATTGGTAGCTGGAATTAGCCCTAGCCGTGAGCTAGATGAGGGATATCGCTCATTTTACGAATTGCTTGCAGGTCAGGTATCGGTTTTAGTCCGCAATGCTCAGGCATACGAAGAAGAACGCCGACGCGCTGAAGCATTAGCAGAACTAGACCGAGCGAAAACAGAGTTTTTTAATAATGTTTCCCACGAGTTCCGCACACCTTTAACGTTAATGCTTGGCCCGTTAGAGGATGTACTAAGTAGTAAAAACGGGTCATTGACAACTGAAGAACGCGAGCAATTGCAGCTAGTTCACCGCAACAGCCTGCGGTTGCTCAAATTGGTAAACACACTACTAGATTTTTCCCGAATTGAGGCAAGTCGGATTGAAGCGGTTTACGAACCGACAGACCTTGCTGGATTGACCACTGAACTTGCAAGTGTCTTCCGGTCGGCTATCGAACGGGCAGGTTTACGTTTGACGGTAGATTGTCCACCATTACCAGAAGCGGTGTATGTAGACCGCCAAATGTGGGAAAAGATTGTTTTGAATTTGCTCAACAATGCTTTCAAGTTCACGTTTACTGGGGAAATTACTGTAGCCTTGCGCTGGTATAGAGAATATGTTGAATTGGAGATTCGGGATACAGGCACAGGAATTCCAGCAGCAGAGTTGCCACGTTTATTCGAGCGTTTTTACCGCGTACAAGGATTACAAGGGCGTACTCATGAAGGGTCAGGCATTGGGCTATCGCTAGTGCAAGAACTGGTTCGACTTCATGGCGGCTCGGTTCGCGTCACCAGCAAAGTAAATCAGGGAAGTTCTTTTATAGTTGTATTGCCCACTGGCAAAGATCATCTGCCTGTTGAGCGCATTGGAACTAAGAGTGATTTATCTTCGACTGCTTTCGGGGCAAATGCTTTTGTTGAGGAAGCATGGCGTTGGCTGCCTGAAGAGGGGAAAAGGGAAAAGAATTTCTTTGCTCCTGCTCCAGAAGGCACAAGTTCAAAAGCTCGTATTCTGTTAGCTGATGACAACGCAGATATGCGTGATTATTTGAAGCACTTACTCCAGCCGGATTACGAGGTAGAGGTAGTCACAAATGGAGTAGCGGCCTTAGCCGCAGCCGAGAGACAAATACCAGATTTAGTACTAAGCGACATCATGATGCCAGGAGTTGACGGTTTGCAATTGTTGCGCCAATTGCGCTCTCAAGCATCCACTCGTGAAGTACCGATTATTCTGGTATCTGCCCGTGCAGGCGAGGAATCTCGTGTCGAAGGTTTAGAAATGGGTGCGGATGACTACTTGATAAAACCTTTCTCGGCGCGAGAACTGCTGGCACGGGTGCGGGCAAATTTGGAATTATCTCGACTACGTAAACAGGCGCAAGCAGAACGAGCAGAACGAATTCAACAGGAAGCAGCGCGGGTTGAGGCAGAGGTAGCCAATCGCATGAAAGATGAATTTTTGCAAGTACTTTCCCATGAGATTCGCACACCGCTAAATGGAATGCTCGGCTGGGTTAAGATGCTAAGTCAAGGTAAATTAGATCGGGCTGCGACTGCTCGTGCGCTAGAAACTATAGAACGCAATGCCAAAGCTCAAGCAAAATTAGTAGACGATTTGCTCGATGTCTCGCGTATTATCCGAGGAGAATTGCGATTAGAGAAGCATTCATTGTCTTTAATTTCAGTGATTAAAGAAGCTATCGAAACAGTAAGACCACAAGCTTCAGGTAAAGATATAACTATTGAGTGTATGCTTGATGAATGCGCGAGTTGTGTATTTGGCGATGCTAGCCGTTTACAACAAGTAGTGTGGAATCTGCTGACTAATGCAGTTAAGTTTACGCCTTCTGGAGGGCGGGTAGAGGTTTCCCTAGAAACGAATGGTAGTGATGCGCTCCTCCAAGTTAGAGATACAGGTATTGGTATTAAAGCTGACTTTTTGCCTCACATCTTTGACCGCTTTCGCCAAGCAGATACAAGTACAACCCGAACCTACGGAGGGCTGGGTTTGGGTTTAGCAATTGTCCGACATTTAATGGAAATGCATCAAGGAACGGTACAAGCTCACAGCCCAGGTCTTGGTCTTGGAACAACATTTAGCGTGCAGTTACCCCTGATGAATATCTCAGATGTTTCTGAAGGTGCAGAATCAATCTCTGTAAACAATGATAGTCAAATTTCACTCAAAGGTCTGCAAGTATTAGTGGTTGATGATGAAGATGATGGGCGTGAGCTTGTTAGTTTTATCTTGCAGCAACATGGTGCTTTGGTAACTGAAGTGGCATCAGTAGCGCAAGTCTGGTCAGCGTTAGAGTCGAGAATGCCACATATACTGATTTCGGATCTGGGAATGCCAGAGGAGGATGGCTACAGTCTGATTCGTCGAATCAGGGCTTTACCAGTAGAAAAAGGAGGAAGAATGCCAGCGATCGCCTTGAGTGCTTATGCCAAAGAGGAAGACCGAAGGCGGGCGTTGCTCACAGGTTTTCAAATGTATTTGTCCAAACCATTTGATCCATTGGAGTTAGTAGTTATGGTTGCAAGTTTGTCTGGTCGGTTTCAGCATTGACAGAAAAAATAGCTAGAAACTAACAGTTAATAATATTTGAGGAAATAGCCTTTCAAATTTTTAACCAACTTCACCATAGTAATAGATAATAGTGCTTTATCCTTAATTATTAATTTGGAAATATTGTCATGTTTTGAAGTAATCAAAACCCCGGAACGAGATTATAGAGTTGTACTAGAGAAGCGATCGCCACATCTGCAATCACCTCCACATTCTCCCAGCCAGGAGAAAGATAGTTGTAATTCTTGACCCCATCAAGCAGTTTAGAGATAGTTAAGTGTTTGGTAGTAAATTTGACTCCCTCGCCCCCTGCAAATACTCTACCGTCAGCTTGAAGCCACGCACACACCAGCCAGCGATCGCAGACTTTCCAAGGTGCGGCGATCGCCCTATTTTTTTGGTCAGCTTGTTGTGCAAGCACAACATTCTCAACCTAGAATTGGCGAAGCCTTATAAAGATATTCCACAGTAAAGCGTATAGTTAATCCTCAAAACACCAGACAGCACTAAGCTGTAGAGAAGATATGCCATTTCCTCTGTACAACCAGGTGATATCCATTGAAAAAGCGATCGCTACTCTTGAGGGGCGTTGCTGATTCCATGTATGATGTAGGATTTTGCATAATACCAAAATCCTTGTAGAGACGTAGCAGTGCTACGTCTCTACATCCAAATTCATACTTTAATTCAGCAACGCCCTTGAGGTATGCGATCGTCTTTGTTCTACAATGTTGAAATTGAAGTTTTTTACAACCAGTTTTCAGACTTGGTTTGGTCATCGGGATCTCCCCGGCGGCACTGAAGAATCAGCCACGCTAACAGAGATCAAAATCAATAAACCCGTTAACAACTTTCTTGAGTTTGGGTTATAAGCGATAATCATATCATGTCCGCATAATTTAGTTACGATTGCCATAGTTATTGCACCCCACCCCCAACCCCTCCCGAAGAGCGGGGCTACGGTGTACACACAAGTGTTGGTGCAGTGTATCTATCCCGCCTCGGAATAAATTCCAAGTCTCATAACGAAAGGCTTCTTTTAGAGGACTTTGGCTTATCAGCCCGGAACTTTAGTTCTGGGCGGGATATTTGCTCAATGTGAGACTTTCACTTGAACAGAAATATTGGGTGGGTAAGATTTTTAGAGATGTGTGTACACCGTAGGCTTGCGGGGAGGGGAGACAAAGCACAGCTTTGGCGGGGTGGGGTTCTTCGCGTTTAATAAGCAATCAAGCGGACATGATATCAGCTAGTCGGTCACACCCTTTGTAGTCACCTTGGAACCCAATAGTTGTCGGTTAAGGGGAAAAGGGGGAAAGAAAAAACCTTTAACCTTTTCCCAAACCCAATGCCGAGTTAAAAATGTACAAAGCGAGTAGTATTGCCTTGGAACCAAATCAGCTAAAGCTATTTCCAGAAGTGAAACCCACGCCAGTACGTAGAGAAGAGGGACTGCTGTACGCAACATGACGAAAGAGAGTAGCTACTTTACTTTCCCCTACAGTAGTCCTTATGATATTTCTCGTTCAGTTTCAGTCAAAAATTTAACCTTAGCTCCTATGCCTACCGTCGCGATTATCTATTTCTCTGGTGCAGGTCATACTCATCTTATGGCCCAAGCCATTGCTGAAGGTGCAACTAAAGTTGAAGATACCACTGTTGAACTGCTACGAGTTACTGGAGAGCAGATTGTCAATGGTCGTTGGAAGAACGATGAGGGACTAGAAAAGCTCAACCAAGCTGATGCAATCGTTTTTGGCTCTCCCACTTACATGGGTGGTGTAGCGGCTCAGTTTAAGGCGTTTATCGATGCCAGTAGCGAAGTTTGGTTCCGACACGGATGGAAAGACAAAATCGCTGCGGGTTTCACCCACTCTAGCTCTCCTAGTGGTGACAAGCAAGGGACGCTCTTATACTTAGCGACGAACGCAGCCCAGCACGGCATGATTTGGGTAAATGTGGGAGACTTGCAAAGCTTTTTATCTGGTAAGGATGATGGGGTCAATCGACTGGGAGGATTTTTAGGTGTCATGGGTCAAAGCCAACTTGATATGAGCGGCAACCAAGCAGTGCTAGATTCAGGTGATTATCTGACCTCAGTACGCTTTGGGCAACGCATTGCAGAGGCAACTAAACGTTGGTTTAAGTAGCTTTTGACACCCAAAGCATCTGACAAAAAATTCTTTTCGAGTCAAAGTGAAACTCCTACAGCGATGGCGGAAGCGCCCTTACATGTGGCGATCGCACCTTTGACACAGAACTGAGAGCTAGGCAGTGCTTTACGCAGCTTAACAAAGTTATCGCTCAAGAGGTGCTTGCATTCAAGCAAGGAAAAATTGCACCCCTAGAGCGATCGCTTGCTTCAAAACAGTACATTAGTACTATAAAAATCCCCGACTGCGATCGCCAACTATCGGATAGAGCATTTCCTTTGTGGAGAACCGAAAACCAGCTGAAGCTCTGTTATCAGCTAAAACTGGACGATAGCTTTGTGCTAGTTGCTTGGATGTAGGAGTGCGTTTAGTGTAACATAGCGATCGCAATTCTTCCTGTACATCTTCTGCTGCCACAGATTCGGATTTGGTATTCTCTTCTACATACCTTGCCAGTGCATCAAGCGTTGTCAATTCTTCAAATAACTGGCGAATGGAAATCTGAATACCATAAGTATTTTCAATAGTTCATACAGCATCAACTAGAACAATAGAATCAGCACCCATTTCTAAAAAAGGAGCTTGAACATCGATGTTTGATGGCTCCGATTTCAGTAATTTCGCTACAATAGAGCGTAATGTTTGCAGTGTTGTTTCCCTCTGCTCTGATTTGGCAGGTACAGCTATACTTTTTGCCAAAGGGAAACACCATCGCAAATCACCCGCATCTGCTCACACTCGGCAGGCAAGTAGTTGTACGACTTTAGGTACTGCAATCCAATCGTATATTCCCCATCTTGGTGACAGCTTCGCCAGTTCTTCCCCTGGAATTTGCCCAATTATTTTATTTTTTAGAGTCTGGCAAGCCATATAATTGAGTGACAGATGGCTCATGACGCTCATCAAGAAAAAATTCTATGATTGCCATACCTGGAGTTGCCATCCAAAGTAAAATCTATGAGAGTTCGGCATCTCTGGTGTATCGAGGCTTCAGAGGGCAGGACAATCTGGCGCTCGTCGTCAAAATGCTAAAGCTTGATTATCCTTCTCCCCAAGAATTAACCCGCTACAAACAGGAATATGAAATTACCCGCTCCCTCAACTTGTCAGGAATTGTCAAGGCATACAGTCAGCACGACTATCAACGCACCCTCGTCATTCTCTTAGAAGACTTTGGCGGCGAGTCTCTGGAGCAATGGATACACAAATGCTCGGACTTCTGCCCCATGCCCTTGTCTGCGTTTCTGGGTCTAGCGATCGCACTTACCGATATTCTAGGTAGAATCCATGCAGCCAATGTGACTCATAGGGATATCAACCCAGGAAATATTGTTCTCAATCGGGATACTGGCGTTATCAAAATCATTGACTTCGGGATTGCCACCCGCTTTAATCGCACCAATCCGACATTCAAAAGCCCCCATGTGTTAGAAGGCACTCTTGCCTACCTGTCGCCAGAGCAAACTGGACGGATGAATCGCTGGCTCGATTATCGTACCGATTTTTACTCGCTGGGCGTAACGTTCTACGAATTGCTCACCGGACACCTGCCATTTTCCACAACAGACATCCTGGAGCTAGTCCACTGTCATATTGCCAAACAACCCGTTCCACCTCACGAACTGGATGCAACGATCCCCAAACCTGTTTCAGATATCGTTCTGAAACTGATGGCGAAAAATGCTGAGGATCGCTATCAAAGTGCTTGGGGAATTAAAGCAGATTTAGAAAGCTGCGATCGCCAATTAGAAAAATTTGGTCAAATCGATCGCATCCAGTTAGGTCTTCAAGACATTTCCAATCGGTTTCAAATTCCCCAAAAACTGTATGGACGGGATCGAGAAATTACCATGTTATTGGCAGCGTTCGATCGCGTAGCGTGTCCAGAGGACAATCGCATCGCTACTTTACAAAACAACACACAAATAAAATTCAAAGTTGAAATGATGTTGGTGACTGGCTATGCTGGCATTGGAAAATCAGCATTAGTGCAGGAACTCTACAAACCCATCACTCAAAAGCGTGGCTATTTTATCTGGGGGAAATTCGATCAATTGCAGCGCAATATTCCCTACAGTGCGATCGTCGATGCTTTGCGAAAGTTAGTCCAGCAACTACTGGGTGAATCCAATGAGCAGGTGCAACAGTGGCGATCAAAACTTCTAAATGCCTTGGGAAGCAATGGGCAAATCATTATTGATGCGATCCCGGAAGTTGAGTTAATTATTGGCAAACAGCCACCTGTATCAGACGTTGGAGCTACTGAAACCCAAAATCGCTTCAATCTAACCTTTCAATCGTTTGTGCGGGTGTTTTGCTCAAAGCAACATCCCTTAGTTATCTTTCTGGACGATCTTCAGTGGGTAGACTCGGCCACACTCAAGTTAATCGAACTGATGCTGCTGGATGAGCAAACCCAATCTCTATTTTTGATTGGAGCCTATCGAGATAATGAAGTAAATTCAACGCATCCATTGGTACTAACGCTCTCTAGGCTGCGACAACAAGGGGCGGTGCTTCAAGAAATTGTCCTGGCACCTTTAACGCTCTTGCCGTTGAGTCAGTTGATTGCCCAGACGCTCCATCGGGATGCCCAAACCGTTTTTGCTCTGACCCAGTTGGTGCTGCGGAAAACGGAGGGTAATCCTTTCTTTGTCGGCGAATTTTTGAGAATGCTTTATAGCGAAAGTCTGTTGAGTTTTGATGGGTCACACTTAAGCTGGCAATGGAACATTGCTCAGATTGAAGCCCAAAACATCACTGATAATGTGGTAGAGTTGATGCTCTTAAAGCTGAAAAAAATACCAGAAGAAACCCAGCAAATTCTCCGTTTAGCCGCTTGTGTCGGAGCTGAATTTGATTTAAATACCTTAGCGATAGTGTGTGAGAAATCGCCCAAAACGGTTTTTCAGGATTTACTACCAGCAGTACAAGGAGGATTCATTCAACCCCTGTCTGAATTAGATGAGGACTTGTTAGTTCAAGAGTATAAATTCTTGCATGACCGAGTACAGCAAGCCGCTTATGCTTTGATTCCTGAGGAGCGAAAGCAAGTAACACACTACTCTATTGGACGACTACTGCTTGGCAAGCTCTCTGAGGTCGAACAAAGTGAGATGCTTTTTGATATTGTCAACCACATCAACTTTGGTCAATCCCTTCTGACACAGAAAGATGAAAAAGAGAAAATAGCACAACTCAACTTGGCTGCCGCTCAAAAAGCCATATCCTCTACAGCCTATGAAGCCGCGATTCGGTATCTTGAGACTGGCATTGGCTTGCTCGAAGCAGAGGCTTGGATAAGTCAGTACGACTTGATGTTCAACCTGTATCGTACTCTCTGTGCAGCACAGTTGAGTAATGCTAGCTATGAGCAATTAAGCGCCACAACCAAAGTTGCTTTAGAGCATATTTCTTCTGCCGTTGATCGCGCAGATATTCGTGTTTTTCAAATCACTCAATATACCCTACAAGGCCAATGTGAGGAAGCAGTTCAAACAGGTCTGATCGGATTGCATGAGCTGGGAATTGAGATTCAGGGCAAAAATTTGACAGAACTAGTCCGTGAAGAGTTTGCTGCTGTTGCCAAAAGCTTAGAAAATCGCTCAATTTCCTCACTTTTAACTTTACCAACGGTGAGCGATCGGGTCATTCAAGCAATGATTAAATTGATCGTTGTAGATATATCAGCATACATTACGGCTAACATTGAACTTTACTGCTTTATCAGTTTAAGAGTAGTTCGTCTTTCCATTGAACATGGAAATATTGCTGAGTCTATTAAGGCTTATGCAAACTATGGTCTTCTTTTAGCCTTGATGGAAGGGCAATACCAACGAGGCTATGAGTTTGCAGATTTAGCTGTGCAGTTGAGCTACAAGCTAAACAGTAAATCTCAGCAGTGTAAGGCTGAGATGTTGTTTGGAGGCTTTATTCAAGTTTGGTCAAAGCCTATAGCAGGAGCAGCCACGATCAATAACAAAGGTTTTCTGGCAAGCATGGAGTCGGGAAATGTTCAATTTGCAGCCTATAACGTGGTCGGTAACATTTTTAATCGCTTATTTCAAGGCGAAAATTTAACAACCGTTGCAGAAGACAACGAAAAATATCAGTTGGTGGCGGAGCAGATTCAGGACGAGCTTTCGAGGGTGGCACTGGCTGGAGCTAAATTTTTTATCGCAAAACTTGCTTTAGGGCAAGCGGCACAGGAACACGATCAATTGCTCAGAGAGACAGAAAAAATAGTTCATCAGGGTGAAACCTCACAAATCCGGTTTTCAATTTGTCTTTATTACATCCTCAGAATGCATCTTTCCTGTTTAACAGCAGATTTTGAGCAAGGCTGCCATTATTTCGTTGAAGCGGGAAAGATCCTAAATTCTATCGTAGGATTTACAACCTATAGTAGTTATTTCTATTATGGTTCTCTGATTCTACTCAACCTGTATTCCGGTCTATCTCAAGCAGAACAAAATAATACTTTGGAACAGATTCGATCGAATCAGCAGCGCTTGAAAGCATGGTCAGATAGCTGTCGAGAAAATTTTTTACACAAGTTTCATCTCGTTGAAGCAGAAAAAGCGCGAGTCTTCGGTCAATTTTTTGAAGCAGAAAACTTATATGAACAAGCCATTCAAGGAGCCAAGGACAACGAGTATCTTCAAGAAGAAGCATTAGCCTATGAATTAGCCGCCAAACATTACTTAGCTCGTGGTAGAGAAAAGTTTGCCCAGCTCTACATGAAGGAAGCTCACTACTGCTATGAACGATGGGGAGCAATTGCAAAGGTTAAAGATTTAGAAATTCGTTATCCTCAACTATTTCCTCAGTCCTTCAACGTATCTACACCAGTTCGCACCGCGATCGGAACCATCTCAAGTACCTCACATACTGCTCTCGATTTAGCGACAGTGATGAAAGCAGCTCAAGCAATTTCGAGTGAAATTGAACTGGAGCGGTTGCTCAGTTCTCTAATGCAGATATTAATTGAGAACGCTGGAGCACAAATTGGATATCTGCTTTTGGAAAATGCAGGAGAATGGTTGATAGAGGCTTCTTGTGAACTTGATGAAGGCAAGCAGGTTTGTGCTACACAAGTGCTGCGATCAACTCCAATGGCAAATCGCCTACCCGAATCGATTATTAACTATGTTATCCGGACTCATGAATCTGTGATCTTAAAGGATGCAACTCGCGAAGGTAATTTTATTAATGAACCATACATTCAGCATAACCAAACGAGATCGCTTCTTTGTTTACCGTTGCTAAATCAAAGTAAACTTGTGGGTGTGTTGTATCTAGAAAATCAATTAGCAACTGGAGTATTTACACCGGAGCGAGTCTCCTTCGGAGACGCTACGCGAACGCAAGTTCTTAATCTACTCTCTACTCAAGCAGCAATTGTGATCGAAAATGCCAAACTTTACTCAAAACTACGTGACGGCGAAAGTCAGATAAATCAATTTATAGAAGCGGTTCAAGTGGGAATAGGGGTCTTGGATGCGACGGGTCGTCCTTACTATGTCAATCAACGAGGCATTCAGCTACTAGGCAAAGGCGTTGATCCTAGCGCGACACCTGCTCATCTTGCAGAGGTTTATCAAGTTTACCTGGCTGGAACGAATCAAACCTGTTCCCCTGAGGACATGCCAATTGTTCGAGCCTTAAAAGGCGAACGTACAAGGAGGGATGATTTAGAGATTCACCGAGGCGAGACTATTATTCCCATTGATGCATGGGGAACGCCAGTTTTTGATGAACATGGGAACGTGGCTTATGCGATCGTAGCCTTCCAAGACATCACGGAGCAAAGACGATCGGAAAAACTGTTAACCGAATACAATCGCACCCTGGAACTTCAGGTGGCAGAACGAACGGCAGCTTTACAGCAAAGCGAAGCAGAGCTGCGCGGTGTCTTCGACGAGCTTCGTTTACGAGAACAGGAATTACGACTGATTGCCGACGCTCTACCCGTTCTGATTAGCTACGTCGATGCCAATCGCTGCTTTCAATTTATCAACCGTACATACGAGGTTTGGTTCAACCGTAGCCGTGATCAAATTTTGGGCAATCCTGTTCGTCAACTGCTCGGTGAGGCGGTTTATGAACGGATTGAGCCGTATATTAATCAGGTGTTTGCAGGGCAAACTGTCCCTCTAGAAGCAGAAATCCCTTTTTTGGATGATAAGCGGTGCATCAGCGCCACCTTGATTCCTGATTTCGATGACAATGCTCAGGTAAGAGGTTTCTACAGTCTCATGACAGACATTAGCGATCGCAAACGAGCCGAAGAAGCCTCGATTCTAGAGGAGCGCAATCAGATGGCGCGGGAAATTCACGACACTTTAGCCCAAGCGTTTACAGGTATTATCATTCATGCTCGCTCTGCCGCCAATAAGGTAATGGCAGACCCAGAAAAAGCGCAAACTCTCCTGACTCAGATCCTCGACGTAGCACATTCTGGGCTTGCGGAGGCACGTCGTTCAGTAGAGGCACTACACCGCCCATACCTTTTAAAGAGCAGTAACTTACAGGATGCCTTAAGCCGTCTTGCGGCTCAATTAGACCCGTCGATCGCAACCCAAATCGTCTACGAAGTCATGGGTACACCCTATCCCCTATCCTCCGATCTCGAAAATAATCTGTTTCGGATTGGGCAGGAAGCTTTGACAAACGCAATCAAACATGCTAAGGCAAGTGAAATCCACATTGAACTGATCTATGAACCGACCCAATGCAGCTTGCGAATTCAAGACGATGGGCAGGGATTTGAGGTAGAAAACCAGGCGATGCAGAATGGCTTTGGTCTACTGGGGATGGCAGAACGGGCTGAACGCATTAGCGCTGAATTAAAGATTCAAAGTGACTTAGGGCAAGGGACAGAGATTATGGTATCTATTAATCGAGGGTAAGTCAGCATGAATCAGCCTAGTAGCATTCGCGTTCTGGTTGTGGATGATCATCCTGTTGTCCGCCAGGGGTTGATCGGAATGTTAGAGGAGGCTCCAGATATCGTCATTGTGGGTCAGGGGCGAAATGGGCATGAGGCGATCGCAGTTTTTCAGCAACAGCAGCCTGATGTGACTTTGATAGATTTACGAATGCCTGAGATGGGAGGTGTTCAGGCGATTACTGTTATTTGCAATGAATTTCCCAATGCCCGAATTATTGTGCTGACCACGTATGACAGTGATGAAGAGATTTATCAAGGATTGCGAGCAGGGGCAAAGGGATATTTACTGAAGGACTCTGAGCCAGAGGAACTATTGACAGCAATTCGGACAGTGACTAAGGGACAACAGTATATTCCTATTAACGTGGCTGCGAAGCTAGTCCAACGGATGACTGCTCCAGAACTGAGCGATCGTGAGTTAGAAGTTCTCCAGTTAGTCGGACAGGGCATGAGCAACCAGGAAATTAGCACTGCTCTCAATATTAGTGAAAGTACAGTGAAGACTCATATCAACCGAATTTTAAGCAAGCTAGATGTCAAAGATCGCACCCAAGCAGCCATTATTGCCTTGAAACGCGGAATTGCTAGCTTGTGAACTACCTACACCGACCTAACTTTTAGTCTCTGAAGCGAATGGCACTAAGTTAAGCTGAAGGGTAGGCGGCGTAAGGATTGCAGAGGAGCAGAGGGGAAAGACTTACTGCAACTGCTCCCCTGCTCCCCTGCTCCTCTGCACAAGAGCTGCCTCAACGATTTTCCCTTTTCTTAGTGCCATTCGTCTCTGAGGCAATCAAACCTGAGTTTGATTCGTTCTACTCCCTCAAATTGACTCATCTTCAATCATTTTGTTGATTAAAATACAGACCCTGAATTGACGACAAGCCTAAGCAAGTCTCATACATTAATCTCATATAAACGACTATTAGAGTTGAAGCAAAGAGATTTCAGAGGGCACACGATGAATCTCTTCTCCTCAAAGATTTAGCATGAGGGTTTAGAATGAGTGATGTTATTCCTGACGACACACCTGGCGACCCTTGCGGTAACTGCGAAGTAGAGCGCAATCAATTAGTTGCACCTCCTTCTGAGCAAGACCATCGACAAGGATTATTGAATGCTCGCGTTGTGCTTGTTGAGTATGGGGATTATCAGTGTCCCCAATGTAATGAACTTTATACCTCAATTCAGGCAATTCAACGCCAGCTTGAGGCGACCTTATTCGGGAGAGATTCTCTATGCTTTGTATTCCGACATTTTCCTCAACCTCGAATCCATCCTCAAGCTCAAAAAGCAGCAGCAGCGACAGAAGCAGCAGCAGCACAAGGGCAGTTTTGGCAGATGCACGAAATGCTATTGAAGCATCAGCAAGAGCTAGAAGATGGGTATTTAGCAGAATACGCTGACAATTTAGGGCTTGATGTAACTCAGTTTATTCGAGACATTGCCCAAAAAGTGCATGTCGATCGCATCAATCAAGACATTGCCAGTGGAATGGATAGTGGGGTGGTTAGCACTCCAGCTTTATTTATCAATGGTGTGCGTTATAAAGACGCTTTAGAGCTTGAGCCACTACTTGTTGCGATCGTTGGAGTTTCTCATGGCTAGTAGTTCGCTTTCGTAACTTGGCGGGGTAAAGGGGCAAGGGGAAAGGGAAAAAGTGTTATTCTTTTACCCTTTAACCTTTACCCAATTCCTGCGCCCTCACCTAACAATTTTGGTTTGGCAGACTATTGTCAATAAATGGACTAACCTGCGCGAACTGCCGTAAATGAGGAATCCGATTGATGAGCAGTCTTCTCAAGCAAGTTGTAGCTCAAGTTTCCAGAACGGTGCCATTGCAGACGGTTTTGATTGTGCCGTTTGTGCTGCAAACTTTGGTGACGGTCGGCTTAGTGGGGTATTTTTCCTTCAAAAATAGACAGGAAGCCATCAACGATCTCGCCAGTCAACTGCGGCGCGAACTGACGAACCGGATCGAAGGCAAACTACAAACCTATACCGAGATACCCCATAACATCAATCGGCTCAATGCCAGCACCTTCGCTCAGGGAAAAATTGACCCTAGCGCAGTCAAAGGTGAGTTTCCACTCTGGCAGCAAATTCAGATTTATCCAATGGTGAGTGATATCTACTGTGGCGATCGCAAAGGTTCTCTTCTAGGGGTGCGACGTAGCCCTGCCGATCGCTCGATTGAACTGCGGTCGAGTAATGTTGCTACAGATCATAAACTCTACGGCTACAGCCTTGATCGCAATGGTCTGCGAGACCAGTTAATCAGTCAAGGCAACAAAGCCTTCGATGCGCGGGTTCGTCCTTGGTATAAAGCAGCAGTGACGGCAGGCGAACCAATCTGGAGTGGCATCTATGCCGACTTTGCTAGCCAGTTGCCAACAATCACCGCCAGTACGCCTGTCTATAGCACTGCTGATCGATCGCTGTTGGGAGTCTGTGCCACCGATGTATTTTTGCCTAATGAGATGAGCCTTTTTTTGGCGAACCTGCAAATCGGCAAGACAGGCATCGCCTTTATTCTAGAGCGATCGGGACAACTGGTTGCCACCTCCACCGGAGAGGCGATCATGAGTGGTGGGGCGGCGGCAAATCGATTGTCCGCAGTTGAGAGCCGTAACCCTACCGTGCGAGCTACTGCTGACTATTTGCGCGAGCATTTTAGCGATTTGTGGCAAATTCAGACTACGGAACAGCTTGATTTTAATTTCGATGGTAAGCGGCAGTTGCTTCAGGTAGTGCCATTCAAAGATAATCGTGGGCTGGATTGGCTGATTGTTACGGTGTTGCCTGAATCCGATTTCATGGCCAAGATTAATCAGAGCATTCAGACGACGATTCTGCTTTGTATTGCGGCTTTTCTGCTTGGCATTGCGATCTGCATTTTGATTGCCCGATGGATCACTAAACCGATTGTCAGCGTTAGCCAATCGGCAAAAGCCTTAGCAGACGGTGCATGGGATCAAACGGTAGAAATTGAGCGATCGGGCGATTTGGGCGAACTGGCTCGATCATTCAACCAGATGGCACAGCAGCTTCAAATCGCATTTGCCAAAATGCAGTCTTTAAACCAGAACCTCGCCGAAAGTGAAACTCGCCTCCAGAAAATTTTAGAGTCGGTTCCGGTAGGAATTGCGGTTCTGGACGCAACAGGTCGCCTTTATTACACGAATCAGAAAGCAATCCAACTCTTGGGCAAGGGCGTGCTGCCGTCTGTCACCCCAGAGCAAATTGCCGAGGTCTATCAACTCTATGTGGCAGGAACCGATCGCCCCTACCCAACCGAACAACTGATGATGATACGAGCGCTAAACGGCGAACAGGGCAGTGTGGATGATATCGAAATTCACCAGGGGAATCGCATCATTCCGATCGAAAGTTGGGGAACTCCAATTTTTGATGAATCTGGCAACATTCTGTATGCGATCGCAGCCTTTCAAGACATCACCGAACGTAAACAAGCAGAGAAGCTTTTAGCAGAATACAATCGCACCCTAGAGCAACAAGTTGCAGAGCGAACGGCAGCATTGCAGGCAAGCGAAGCAGAGCTACGCGGTGTCTACGAGGAGCTTCGCTTACAGGAGCAGGAATTACGACTGATTGCCGACGCTCTACCCGTTCTGATTAGCTACGTCGATGCCAATCTCTGCTTTCAATTTATCAACCGTACATACGAGGTTTGGTTCAACCGTAGCCGCGATCAAATTTTGGGCAATCCTGTTCGTCAACTGCTCGGTGAGGCGGTTTATGAACGGATTGAGCCGTATATTAATCAGGTGTTTGCAGGGCAAACTGTCCCTTTAGAAGCAGAAATCCCTTTTTTGGATGATAAGCGGTGCATCAGCGCCACCTTTATTCCTGATTTCGATGATAATGCTCAGGTAAGAGGTTTCTACAGTCTCATGACAGACATTAGCGATCGCAAACGAGCTGAACATACTTCTATCTTAGAAGAGCGTAACCGGATGGCGCGAGAAATTCATGATACACTCGCTCAATCTTTCACAGGTATTCTGCTTCAAGTTGGAGCAACACGAGTGTCAGTGGACATCTCGGAAGCAACCCAGGTATATCTGGAAATGATTGATGAACTAGCACGCGTTGGGCTGGCAGAGGCACGGCGATCTGTAGCAGCACTCCGTCCGCAGCTATTGGAAGAGGGCAATTTAGAGAGCGCCCTGCACCGCCTTGTGACTCAGATGCGATCTACGATCGATACTGTTCTGATTTACGAGACTCAGGGGACAGCCTATTCCTTACCAGCCGATGTGGAGAATAACTTACTCCGAATTGGGCAGGAAGCATTAACTAATGCGATTAAATACGCCTATGCCAGCGAAATTCGGGTTGAGTTAGTGTACAACCAGACACAATGCAGCTTATGGGTTAAAGATAATGGACAGGGCTTTGGAGTGGGTAGCGCTCCAGTAAGGAGTGGTTTTGGCTTATTAGGAATGAGCGAACGGGCAGAGCGCATTGGTGCCCAACTAACGATTCAAAGCCAACCGGGACAGGGAACAGAAATTATTGTCACTATCAATCGAGAAAGAGAATTACGATGAGCCAATCCACTACGATTCGTGTTCTGATTGTTGATGACCATGCCATTGTCAGAAAGGGATTGGCAACCATCATTGATTCTGATCCAGAAATGACCGTGATTGCTCAAGCCGAAGATGGGCAACAAGCGATCGACTTGTTTCGAGAACACCAACCCGACATCACGCTAATGGATTTACGTATGCCCAAAATGGCAGGGGTGGAAGCCATTCTAGAGATTTGTGCTGAATTTAAGCAGGCCCGAATTGCGGTACTCACAACCTACGATGGTGATGAAGACATCTATCGTGGCTTGCAGGCAGGTGCTCAGGGCTATCTGCTTAAGGATGCTAAACCTGGCGAGCTTTTGAATGCGATTCGCGCTATTCATAATGGTCAGAAATATATCTTACCAGAAGTAGGGGCAAAATTATTGCAGCGAATGATTAATCCAGAACTCAGTGGGCGAGAGTTGGAAGTGCTGCGTTTGATGGCACAAGGAATGAGTAATCAAGAAATTGGCACTGTTTTGAGTATTGGTGAAAGCACCGTTAAATCGCATGTGAATCGGATTTTCAGCAAACTGGGAGTGAGCGATCGCACTCAAGCCGTGATTGTTGCCGTTAAACGCGGGCTTGTCAGTTTATAGGTTGTACTAAAGTTGGAATTTGAATACCAACTTTAGTTGGAGCCAACTCTCCATAGTGAGATGGATTGATTTACCCATCACTCGATCATACAAAAGTGTCAACTCTAAGTGGATGACAAGTGAGAGTCAACTACCTATATTGAAATCATGCAAACACTAACAGCAACTGAGTTGTAAAGTTTAAGTTTGCTTTATCCGAACCGAAAAATGGTTTACGATCCCGATCATAGTTCTTTATTCGTCCCACCTTCAACGCAAGATCATATTCAAGGTGTGTTAAGTGCTGTTGTGGTACTTGTAATGTATGGGGACTATGAATGTTTTCAGAGTGCAAACGTCTATCGGTTGATTAAAGTTGCCGGGCAACAATTGAGTGCTTCTTTTGGAGAAAATGGTTTGGGTTTTATCTTCCGTCATTTTCCCCAAGAACAGATTCATCCTCATGCTCAACGGGCGGCGGAAGCGGCGGAAGCCGCAGCAGCACAAGGACAGTTTTGGCAAATGCACGAGATGTTGTTTGTCCATCAACAAGAGTTGGAAAACGGTTATCTGGTTGAGTATGCCAATCGTTTAGGACTTGATATTTGTCAATTTTTGCAGGATTTATCTAGGGGAGTGTATGTCGTTCGCATCAATGCGGATATCGAAGGTGGACTGCAAAGTGGAGTGGAGGCTGCACCCGCTTTGTTTATCAATGGAATTCGCTATCTTGATCGCTGGACTCTTGAGCAAATAATGGCAGCCATTGTCGCTGCAAGCGATCAAGGTTTTTGATGTTCATCTCAACGAGTATTTCAGTAGAGAGTAGTTCATAACTTTTATACGGACAACAAAAACCAGAGATTTCAGCAATTTAGCAAGAATACAGAGGCGATCGCCATGATGGTTTTTACATGGAAAAAAGTTCAAAAATTGTTGCTATGGTTATTTGCATTAAGTGTTGTCGTTGTCATATCAATGCATCCAACATCAGCCACCTCCAAGGAATTACCGCAAGCATCCAACTCTAAACCTGCGATCGTTCTCGTTCATGGGGCTTATGCTGACGGTACATCGTGGCAACACGTCATTCCATTGTTGGAGCAGGATGGCTACAGAGTGACTGCTGTGCAGATTCCGCTCACCTCACTGGCTGATGATGTGGCAACGACGAAGCGGGTGATTGATGCTCAAAAGGGTTCTGTTGTTGTAGTCGGACATTCTTATGGTGGAAATGTAATCACGGGTGCGGCGGCTGGCAATTCACAGGTGAAAGCTCTGGTTTATGTCAACGCATTTGCACCGGATGCGGGTGAAAAGACAAGTGATTTGAATAAAAGGTACGCAGCGCCTCCAATTAGCACGGCGATCGTATCTGATGCCGCAAACTTTCTCTATGTTGATCGCGAGAAGTTTCACAAATTTTTTGCCCAGGACGTATCAAAGGCTGAGGCACGAGTGATGGCAGCAACCCAAAAGCCGATCGCTAGCGCAGCATTTGAGCAATCCGTGAGTGAAATCGCTTGGAAAACGATTCCTTCCTGGTTTATCGTGACTCAAAGCGATCGCGCCATCAACCCTGAACTGCAACGATTTATGGCTAAACGGATTAATGCTAAGACAACCGAAGTCAACTCCAGTCATGTTCCTTTTATCTCTCATCCAAAAGAAGTTGCCAAAGTGATTGAAGCAGCAAGCACTGGCTCTGTGAAGTAATCCCAATCCTCGTTGTAGGTCTCAAGCAGCGTCATCAAGCAGATCAATCAAAGGAGATGTAAGAAATGGCACGCTTGTTAAGATACAGTTCTTGCCCCAACTGGTTCCAACAATGAATCAAGGGTTAAATCTACTGTTATCAAAGCTATGATGCAACAGAACCGATAACACTTCAATGGTTCACACAAATCCAAAATCCCCATTCAGATTAACATCATGAAAAAACTAGAAGGAAAAATCGCCCTGATCACGGGTGGCAACAGTGGTATCGGTCTTGCCACAGCTAAACAGTTTGTTGCTGAAGGTGCCTATGTCTACATCACGGGTCGTCGCCAAGCCGAACTGGATGCTGCTGTAGAAGCCATTGGTAAAAATGTTACGGCTGTGCAGAGCGATGTTTCTAATCTGGCAGACCTTGATCGTCTGTTTGCCACGATTAAGCAAGAACAAGGACACCTCGATATCATCTTCGCTAATGCTGGAGGTGGACAAATTGCCCCACTTGGAGCAATCACTGAGGAACACTTTGACAAAACATTCAACATAAACGTCAAAGGTTTGCTGTTCACCGTACAAAAGGCACTGCCACTGTTGCCAGAGGGTGCTTCTATTATCCTGAATGCTTCGATTACTTCTATAAAAGGTACGCCAGCTTTCAGTGTTTACAGCGCCACCAAAGCCGCCGTGAGATCATTTGCTCGGAATTGGATACTCGACCTCAAAGAACGGAAGATCCGAGTGAATGCCATTAGCCCTGGTGTGGTTCCGACTCCTGGTTACGATCATTTGGGACTGAATGACCAGCAGTTGCAAGAATTCGTGGACAGCCAAGCCAACACCATCCCACTAGGACGAGTCGGCACACCCGATGAGATTGCCAAAGCCGTTGTCTTTCTCGCTTCAGATGACAGCAGCTTCGTGAACGGCATTGAGTTGTTTGTCGATGGTGGTATGGCACAGATTTGAAGTCCAAAAGATGCTATTCCGATTCTTCCATCCATCGCGACGAGATATGAGGAGATCAACATGACAACGAGCAATTCCGATTTTGCTGCCCGCGAGGCACTACGCCTGCTCGGTCCCGATCCCGAAAACTGGGTGCCCGATCGCCCTGGCATCGATCACAATGTCACTATAATAGGTGGTAGCGGTAGTGGTAGCACCTTTGTATTTGCGCTACGACGTGCTGGGATCGGTCGCGTTACAGAAATCGATGCAGCCGATGACGAGGCTCATGCAGGCGTGTGGTTGACGCGAGCGCGGATGAGAACGCTCCGCACACCGAAACATCTGCCTGGTCCAGAACTAGGCATTCCAGAATTGTCCTTTCAAGCCTGGTACGAAGCGCGGCACGGTGCGGCAGCCTATGCGAAGATTGATCGCATTGGGCGAGTGACTTGGGCTGAATACCTCAGTTGGTATCGGCATTTCCTCGGTATCCAGGTTCGTTACCGGACGAAGTTGGTGCGGATTGAGCCGGCCGCAGGTTTCTTCCGCCTACACCTTGAGGTAAACGGTGTTCCGCTCTTAGAGACTACGCGCAAAATTATCTTCGCCAATGGCGTGGCTGGCACTGGTGGCCCCTACATACCTCCAGTACTGGCTGACTTACCCCGCACATTGTACGCACATACCGCCGATGCCATCGATTTTGAAGCACTGCGCGGTAAGACTGTGGCGGTGCTGGGTGCGGCGGCTTCAGCTTTCGATGCAGCAGCAGTGGCGCTGGAATCGGGAGCTAAGGCAGTACATCTATTTGTACGGCGATCAGCGATCCCATCTCTGTCAGTCCTTCGGGTACGGGATTACCCTGGTGCTTACGACAACTATCCCCAACTACCCGATGCAGCCCGATGGCTCCAGGCTTGGCGCTTTCATCAAGCAGGCACCGCGCCACCTCCGAACTCGATTGAGCGAGCGATCGCTTTCCCTAACTTTCACATCCATCTATCTGCACCTTGGAAATCGGCCCGGAAACTGGGCGAACGCGTTGCCATCCAGGTGAACGATGATGTTTTCGAGTTTGATTTTGCGATCGCTGGCACTGGTTACTTCGTTGACCCAACAAAGCGTCCCGAACTCGCCGACTTTGCCCAACATATTGCCCTCTGGCGCGATCGCTACCAGCCACCAGAAGGACTACACAACGACGGTTTAGGGGCACATCCTTACCTCGGTAGCGCCCACGAATACCAAGAAAAAGTACCTGGCACTGCCCCTTATCTGAAAGACATTCACGTATTTAATCCTGCTGGTTTGGTCAGCTTCGGATTGCCAGTTGGTGACATCCATAGCATCCGCCGCGACGTACCTGCAATAGTATCGCGCATCAGTCACGACTTGTTCTTTGAGGACTGGGCGCATCATGAGGCAAGGATCACAGGCGATATCGCCCCCGATTTTGAGGACTCGCTCTATGCTGCTGCGGTGTGGAAACAACCGATCGAGGCAGCGACCCGCTAGGTGGACAATTTTTTCACCAGTAACAAATAATTCCGGCTGGGAAACGATGTCAGTAGAAAGCGATCGCCATTTCACAATCGCAGCCGATCAAGCATCACTGTTAAACCAATTCACTTAACAGTGTCATTTCAACAAATTGTTTACTAATTATCAAAGGAGAATGTCATGGTTGCTCAAGTAAATTCACAAGCAAAGATTTTGGAAGTTGCAGACGATCCACGTCTTTCTAAAGGAGTGAAGGCATTTTTGAAAGTGCTGAACTCAGGAGGTGTACCCTTAGAGACATTACCTCCACTCGAAGCGCGTCAAGTTCTCGTGGATGCACAGGCTTCTGTTCCAGTAGACCTTTCAGGTATTGAAGAGTCTGAGAAAACGATTACTGCTGACGGTTATTCGATTACGCTCAATATCGTGCGACCTGAAGGAGTCAAAGGCACATTGCCTGTTTTCATCTTTATTCATGGCGGCGGTTGGATACTGGGTGATTACCCAACACACAAACGCATGGTGCGCGATCTGGTTGTGCTTTCAGGATTTGCAGGAGTCTTTGTCAACTATACGCGCACGCCAGATGCTCAGTACCCACAGGCGATCAATGAAATTTATGCTGCGACCAAATGGGTTGCCGAGCATGGTGAAGAGATTGGGGTGGATGGCAAGAATCTGGCAGTCGTCGGCAACAGTGTCGGCGGAAATATGACAGCAGTCACTGCTTTGAAGGCGAAAGAAAACGGAGGACCACACATCAAGCTACATATCATGATGTGGCCGATCGTCGATGCCGATTTTGAAACGAATTCTTATCATCAATTCGGCGACAAACGGTACTTAACCGTACCCACGATGAAGTGGATGTATGACCTGTACATCCCTGACCCAGAAAAGCGCAAAGACATTTACGCATCTCCCTTACAAGCGACGGTTGAGCAACTCAAAGGCTTGCCTCCAGCATTAATTGCGGTTGCAGAGAGCGATATTTTGCATGATGAAGGCACAGCCTACGGACGCAAGCTCGATGAAGCTGGGGTAGAGGTGACAACAGTGCAGTACAACGGCATGATTCATGACTTTGGACTGCTCAATGGTTTAGCTGAGTTGCCAGAAGTCCGTTCTTTGTTTGTTCAAGCTGCGGCTGAACTGAAGAAGCATCTGCAATAGGAAGCGTAGTTTACCACCGCAGGCATCGCTTCTTGTTATGCCAAAACCTCCGAGGTTTAAACCCTTCTAGTAGTCTGCCAAACCAAAATTGTTAAGTGAGGGCGCAGGAATTGGGTAAAGGTTAAAGGGTAAAAGAATAACACTTTTTCCCTTTCCCCTTGCCCCTTTACCCCGCCAAGTTACGAAAGCGAACTACTAGTACAAACCTCTGAGGTTTGCGTAAGCTTTGAACCCAAAGCAATTAAACATAACCGTCGTCGCTTTCTGGAAACGGCGGTAGCAAACATTCTTCTAGAAATGGCGCTTATAGGTATCGCACACGCAAATTTCGACAAACCCAAACGATATATAAATCACTTTTAGGTACTTAACCGCTATGAACACCCACACACCAAGCGCCAAGGACATTATCGGAGCATCACCGTTGATCGCGATCGAAAACGAAGCCCCACCCAAGCTGATTGTCGATCCACCGCTTCCCCAACCCCTGGCACAGGGTCGCGTCTTCATCCAGTACCGAACGGAGAACTTGCGTGTGTTGCCAGTATTTGGCAAAGGTGCCCTGGATGTATCGCCGCGCATCGGACATATTCACATCACCGTCGATGATGCACCGTGGCACTTTGTCGATGCCAGTGGCGAAACAATCATCCTGGTCGGTTTGGAACCGGGTTCACACAAGGTGTTGCTCGAACTAGCCGACCCCGTTCACAAAGTCATCACCAGCGAAACAGTGACGTTTACAGTTCCTGATCCTAAGCGATAAGTTCAACCATCTCATTGCCAGAAACTGAGTCATGAGAAAATCACATCTAAAATTTGCCCTTTTGAACGCCAAACGCATTGAGGTTCCGGCTTCTTTCTTTAGCATGATTCTGGGCTTAGTGGGGCTGGGAAACTGTTGGCGAGTTGCTGTTGATATCTGGCATCTGCCAATCTGGATTAGTGAAAGCATCATGCTGCTTGCCGTTGCCGTCTGGCTCATGTTGTTATTGCTCTATATCAGCAAATGGTTATGGGCGAGAAAGGCTGCCCTCGCTGAGTTCGAGCATCCTATTTTGTGTTGCTTTACAGCATTGGTGCCTGTGTCTACAGTAATGGTAGCGGTAGCGATCGCACCCTATGCCCATGCACTTGCTGTCGCATTATTCGTCGTCGGTGTGATTGGACAATTAAGCTTTGGTGTGTACCGTTCCGGTCAGATATGGATGGGCGGACGTGACCCAGAAACGATCCTGTTCTCTACTTGCCGCCAGTCGCAGGTAGTTTTATCAGTGCGATCGGTGCCAGTGCCCTCGGTTATCGAGACTGGAGTGCATTGTTTTTTGGAACAGGAATGTTTTCGTGGTTGGCCCTGGAGTCCATAATCATGCAACGCTTGTATCTGCTGGAAGCCTTGCCTAAATCTCTACGTTCAACGTTAGGTATTCAACTGGCACCCCCTGCTGTCGGTTGTGTTGCCTACCTGAGCATCACCAGTGGTCGTCCTGACCTCTTCGCCCAAACCCTTTTTGCCTATGGGTTGTTGCAAGCATTGATTCTATTGCGGTTGCTACCGTGGTTGTTAAAACAACCCTTCACAGCATCCTACTGGGCATTCACATTCGGCATTGCTATCCTGGCACTGGCATCCTTGCATTTTGTCGAACGTGGCATGACCGGGATCGTAACAAGTTTGGCATTGCCGCTTTTCATTGGAGCAAATATTGCGATCGCTAGCATTACTTTGGGGACATTACGACTCTTGCTGCAAGGCAAACTGTTCCCATCATCAATACCAGCAAAAGTTGCTTGAACCTGTTTTGAGATTGCCAGTGCAACTGCTGTTTGCGAAGTGATAAGGCAGCAAATTATAGATACGATTTGGCGTTGCTGAATTGAAGTATGAATCTAGATGTAGAGACGTAGCACTGCTACGTCTCTACAAGGATTTTGGTATTATGCAAAATCGTTTTCATACATGGAATCAGCAAGGCCTACGATTTAATGTACGCAAGCGAGATATCTGTGAATCAATCTTCTTGGGAAAAGGAATTTACTGCTATGAATGCGAATAACGGTATTATTAATCAGGCGAGTCCTTATTCAGTTACCGAAACAATCGATCGCTTAGAAGCCATCCTGCGAGCAAAAGGTATCACTGTCTTCGCCCGCCTCGATCAACAGGTTGAAGCCGAAAAAGTTGGACTCAGCCTGCTTCCAACGCAGTTACTGCTGTTTGGCAATCCGAAAGCCGGAACTCCTCTGATGGTGGCACAGCCAACGATTGCGCTGGATTTACCCTTGAAAATATTGGTATGGGAATCAACTAGCGGTGAGGTATGGCTGAGTTACAACGATACCAATTACTTAAAACAGCGTTTCTCTCTTTCAGATGAGTTGGTTAAAAACATTGCAGTTGTTCCATCGTTAGCAGAGCAAGCACTGGTTTAGCTCGACTTTATCCATTTGGTAAGCAGGGAAGGTAGCAAAATCAGAATAGTAGACCTCTTGGCAAAAGTGCTTTTTGCACTCTTAGGGGAAAAGGGTAAAGGTTATGGTTCGGCAAGCTCACCAACCAGGGGAAAGAGAAAATAACAAACCGAAACTATGAAAACACGACTGAAGCAAATTATATTACTGGGTTTGATGACTTGTGTTTTAGCTCATCTCTCCTTAAGAGCTTCAGCTGACTCTACTGCTGACTTAGTACTCAGTCTGAAGTGCAAAGGTAGATACAACGTTAATATTTGGAAAAGGCATGGTTCGGGTGAACTTCTCTACCGTTCTACTAGTCCTCAAGGTAATTTGAGTTTGGGCAAAGGAACTAGAGAGAATACAGGAGCCGCTCAAGTGTATAAGTTTAAGAATGGTAACTATGAATACCAAGTTCTTGAAGGTAAGGGAGATCGCCAAGGGCAAGGAACGTTAGAGATATTCAAGAACGATCGCTCGATCCTGAGTCAAGTTTGTACGCGAGATGGATGAAAAGCGGCGATTGAAGTGCAAACGCGTTCGCATTGATTTCCTTTACGCTCAAACGGTAACTCTTTCGCTAGTAGTCTGCCAAGGAAACACAGTCTGGTTTGAACCTTTGGCGATCGCCGATAGAGGGATAATGTACGGTTGTGCAAAAGTTTTGTAGATAGAAAAAGCGAAGCTCGTTCATAAAATACTTTCTTTGAGACGAGCAAGCCAACATCATAAACACTCTGGGGACTTCCAAATAAAAAAATAATCAATCGCTTTGGGGAGACTTGGGAGAGGTATTGCTACCTTGTCTACCTTGTCCCCCTTGTTCCTATTGGATGCAAAAATTGAGTAATGTAATTTTTGGATGTCCCCTGTGACACTACGAGTCCAAATTCCCTCAATTGCAAACTGCTAAATTGGTAAGCGTTTCACCTTTTCTTAGTGCTATTCAGTCATCACCTTTGCTACCATTAATCGGTGGAAAAATGAAATGGACGCGCTACGCCTTCTGCTTTAGCACTGAAGCAAATTGACACGTTGCTAAACCAATTGTCTCAATCCCCCGATGCAAGGTTGCGGGAACGGAGCCGAGCCATTCAGAGAAAAATACTTTCTGAAAAGGGAAGTAAACCTATGAGGGCTGAAAGGAGAAATTGGAGCAATCGCCTGTTTGACTTTGGGCTAGTAGCTCTCAGTGTGGCTGTGGCACTTGGACTCACGCTGCTGCTGACACCGTGGCTTTATCCTACCGTTACGCCGCTATTTTTTGTGGTAGTTATGATTAGTGCCTGGTTGGGCGGATGGGAGACTGGCTTGCTAGCAACTGTTTTGTCTACGCTGGCTGTTAGCTATTTCTTTATTGAGCCACTCTATTCCTTACAACTTGTCAATATAGGAACTGTTGTTCGATTGAGTTTGTTCGCGATCGCGGCAGGGTTGGTCAGTTGCCTCTCTCAATCGCAACGAATGGCTTTAGAGCGTCTTAGAGCCAACTATAAAACCCACATTCCGCAGGTGCGCTCGTAAATGCTGTATTTTAAAAATGACCTAAATGCTGCATTTTGGAAGCATGACATTACCACTAGATATTAGGGTACAGGATATTGACCACTGTGGCATAGTCGCAGGCATCTGTGATGAGATGAACCTAGTAGAACAAATTGACCGACTACTGGGAACTCACCCTCAAGAAATCATTAGTGCAGGTCAAGTTGTCAAAGCAATGATTTTAAATGGATTAGGGTTTGTAAGTGCACCACTCTATCTATTTGAAAAGTTTTTTGTAGGCAAAGCTACAGAACATCTGTTAGGAGAAGGGATAAGACCAGAACATTTAAACGACGACCGTTTGGGTCGAGTATTAGACAAACTATATGAAACTGGGCTAACCGAAGTATTTGTGACAGTAGCGCTTTGTGCAGCCCGTAAATTCGGGGTAAAAATGGATAGTCGACACCTCGATTCAAGTTCGTTTCACGTCGATGGCGATTACATAAACAATGGAAAAGCAAATATTGCAGAACCAGGAGGAATCGAAATTACCTATGGCTATTCAAGAGACCACCGCCGAGACTTGAAACAATTTATTTTAGATCTGATGTGCAGTGGAGATGGAGATATCCCGCTATACCTGAGAATTGGAGACGGTAATGAATCCGACTCAGCGATGATGATGTTTTACGTGAATACAAAGCACAACAGTCTACTGAGCGAAATTTCCGGTTTCTCTAAGATCCGTTGTTTTTTACTTCAAGCGTCTTCCTCAACTCAACTCAACGAGTTGCCGCATTGGCAATGGTTATGGGT
>NZ_JAVRBY020000071.1:0-34714 GCF_034531035.1 Nostoc sp. DedQUE02
GCCGTTTTGTGGTAGTTGAAAGCGGGTTTGAGTGACTGCTCAGTCGTTTTGAGGTACTTCAAAGTCGTGTTGAAGTACTTCAAAGTCGTTTTGAGGTACTTCAAAGTCGTGTTGAGGTACTTCAAAGTCGTTTTGAGGTACTTCAAAGTCGTTTTGAGGTACTTCAAACTTTATCGCACCGCGATCAAGTACACAGGTGCGTAGGCGTAGCCCTTCGGCTTACCTCGACTTCTCTACGAGACGCTACGCGTTAGCGGAGCTTTCGCTTTAGCGATACGCTTGGCACAAGTCGCTCAGGAACCGCCCGCCGTAGGTATCGCTTTCATAAACCTCCACAAACATCAGGCGAGCGCACTTGACAATCAAGACAGTCGCTACAATTATCCTTAAGTGAGCCGTAGTGAATTATACTTAGGAATAGGCTGATTGCTAATCACTGCATAGAGAACATCTGAATCGAGGTCGGCTCCCGATCGCCATTGAATTGTGCCTAATTCGTGGTTTAATTCAACTTGAGCAAAGTATTTTTGCTCTTGTAAAGGTGCAAAAACACCTGTAAATTTAATCAGTTTACTAACATTAATTATTCCTTCCACTTCATCTTCAAAACGGATATATAGTTGATAATTTTCCCTTGGTTCTACTGCAATAATGTCTTTTAACATATTTTACTACTCCAATGATAAGACGCTATTGAGGATTTGATTGTCTCTAGCTAGTTCCCAGTTTTCTATCAATTTTTGAATAAAATCATAGTTTGTAGTGAGCGATTCATCGCCCACTACAAGGATTATTAAGACTAAAGTCCTTACTACAAACTTTAATTTATTTACGCTGAGGTACTTAGTATTAGGGAAATATAGCTAACTCGGTTTCTGGATCAAAAAAGTGAATTTTCTCTGGAGTTAGAGATAACCAAAGTTGCTCACCAGCTTGTACAAATCGGTCTGGTGGTATTCGCACTTGTAGGGAATTGGCTGTAGTAGCAGGTTTAGATCCCGGTTCGGCAATTTTAACAGCGAGAAAGGAATCATTGCCGAGATTCTCTACCAAATCTACTTGCACTGGTAGATTTTTGGTAGCAGGCATACTCAAGTTAAAGTGTTCTGGACGAATGCCTAAAATTAGAGTTTTCCCATCATATTTTTGTAAAGCTTTTCCCCAAACTTCTGGGAGGGTGAAACGAAACTGGGAACGAGTAATCAATAGAGGGGCATGAAATTCCACAGGAATAAAATTCATCGGTGGCGAACCAATGAATTCTGCTACAAAAAGGTTGGCAGGACGGTTGTAAAGTTCTAAGGGAGAAGCAACTTGCTGAATTTTACCCTCAGACATAATCGCAATGCGATCGCCCATTGTCATCGCTTCTGTTTGATCGTGGGTAACGTAAATTGTCGTTGTCCCCAGTTGGCGCTGCAATTTGACAATTTGGGCGCGGGTTTCCGCCCGCAGTTTGGCATCTAAGTTAGAAAGTGGTTCATCCATTAAGAATACTTGCGGGTCACGCGCGATCGCTCTTCCCAATGCAACCCGTTGTCTTTGTCCCCCAGATAACTGTTTGGGTAAGCGATTCAGCAATGTTTCGATTTGCAACAGTTGGGCAACACTACGCACTTGCTCATTCACCGCCCGTTCTTTGTCAGAAATGTAGCGCAATCCTTTAGGTAAATTTCTTGTCGCCCCTACAAAAACATTTTCTGCCCACGTCCGAAGATAGGGAGTATTTTCTCCTCTGCTCCCCTGGTTACTGAGCGGCTTGCCCTGAGCGGAGCCGAAGGGAGTCGAAGTATGCTCTCCTGCTCCCTTGTCACTGAGCGGCTTGCCCTGAGCAAAGCCGAAGGGAGTCGAAGTGCTGCTTCCCCTGCGGCGCAACCCAAAGGCAATGTTATCGTACACCGTCATGTGAGGATAGAGGGCGTAATTTTGGAACACCATTGCGATGTCGCGTTCCTTGGGTGGTAAGTCATTGATCAAGCGATCGCCTACCCAGATATTACCGCCAGTCATCGTTTCCAACCCAGCGATTAACCGCAGCAAAGTACTTTTACCACAACCAGAAGGGCCTACCAGCACCATAAACTCGCCATCTGCGATCGTCAGGTTAATCCGCCGCAAGACGTTAACACTTCCCGCCCGTTCTTGCGCTGTATCAGTTTTCTCCCCAGACGTGAGGAGAGATTGGGTTTGTGAGGTAACACTTTCCCCTTGACGCGGGGAAAAACTTTTATAAACGTTTTCTAAAACAACTTGGGACACAACTAAATTATTGTCACTGGGGATTGGGGATTGGGCATTGGGCATTGGATTTGGACTAATGACCAATGACAGTTTAGCGCCCATCATAATACACCTTCAGGGTAAATACGAAAAGTTAAAAAAACAGCTTGCACTATCAAAAGCAAACTATCCTGAATTTTAGGGCTATCAAGAGGTGTTGTGATGACTACCGATGTACCTAAAAATCTTTCTCAAGACCCAAGTATTAATCCTGTCCATGACATTGTAGACGTACAAACCACAGATTGTTGCATTGTGGGGGGTGGCCCAGCAGGAGCAGTTTTGGCGCTGTTGTTAGCGCGTCAAGGCATTTCGGTGATGCTGCTGGAAGCACATAAAGACTTCGATCGCGATTTTCGCGGCGATACAATTCATCCATCGGTGATGGAAATTATGGAGGAATTGGGATTAAGCGATCGCTTGTTAAAACTTCCCCATACCAAAATGCGCCAAATTAGTATTCAAACTCCTCAAGATACTGTCACATTCGCAGATTTTAGCCATCTGAAAACCCATTATCCCTACATTACAATGCTTCCCCAGGTAAAATTCTTGGAGTTCATCACCCAAGAAGCACAAAAATATCCTAATTTCCATCTGGTAATGGGTGCGAATGTGCAGGAATTAATTAGTGAAAATGGCGTGATTCAAGGTATCCGCTATCGAGGAGGCGGTGGTTGGCACGAAATTCGGGCAATACTGACAGTGGGTGCAGACGGTCGTCACTCACGTTTACGCCACTTGGGTGAGTTTGAATCCATCGAAACTTCGCCGCCAATGGATGTCCTCTGGTTTCGCCTACCGCGTCAGCCAGAAGACCCTGAAGGGGGAATGGGGCGCTTTGGTCAAGGTAAAATCATTGCCATGCTTGATCGTGGTGATGAGTGGCAAGTTGCCGATGTCATCCCCAAGGGAGGCTATCAACAACTGCGGGCTGCGGGTTTGGAGGAATTAAAAAAATCTGTTGTGGAAGTAGTGCCAGAATTCCAGCAACGCATCGAAAATTTACATGACTGGTCACAAGTAGCTTTTCTTTCAGTAGAGTCCAGCCGCGTCAAACGCTGGTATCGTCCGGGACTATTACTCATTGGTGATGCAGCTCATATAATGTCCCCTGTGGGTGGAGTTGGGATTAACTACGCGATTCAAGATGCTGTCGTTGCAGCGAATGTACTCAGCAAACCGCTCAAAAACCGACAAGTACAACTTAGCGACCTAGCAAAAGTACAACGTCAACGCGAATTGCCCACACGCATTATTCAGGCGTTTCAAACTTTGATCCAAAAGCGGGTATTGGCCCCGGTTATCACCTCAAATCGCACCTTTGTACCACCTGCGTTTTTGCGCTTACCCATCTTGCGCGACCTTCCAGCCAGGTTGATCGCCTTGGGTGTTTTTCCAGTTCACGTCAAGGCTTAATGTTTGCCAATAATTTTTTATATTTGATGAATTGGTGGTACAATTATACTACTTTGATGCAGAATTCAATGCTCATTTAGTCAAGCGAAAGTGGCGGGCGGCATATTTAATGCTGTTCAAAGCGATCGCTTGGCTTTTATGCTAGAAAGGACTAAAAACTCAGGCATTATTAAAAAATGCAAACAATTAAACATATCTAGATATTAATTGGCACTACATAGAAAAACCCTCTCTTTTTGAATCAGTACTTTTTGCACTCAGGAGTAATTTTAATGAACAGTTGCGTTTTGATGGCGGAAATTATTAACGAACCACAACTCCGCTACACAGCCGATAATCTGGGAGTTACGGAAATGTTGGTGCAGTTTCCCAATTCCCAGAAACCCGAAGATCCACCAGCTACCTTAAAAGTTGTCGGTTGGGGGAATTTAGCGACAGAAATTCAGCAAAATTACCACCAAGGCGATCGCGTCATCTTGGTAGGACGTTTAACTATGAATACTGTTGATCGTCAAGAAGGTTTTAAAGAAAAACGCGCTGAACTGACAGTGCAACAAATTCAATCTGTTGGAGGTAGTTTTAATACCGATCCATTACCCTCAACAAACGTAACTCCATCCTTCACTGAAACTGCTCCTCGACAAGCATCTTCAGCATCTCGTCCTCCACAGAAAGATGTTCCCACTTACGAGTCACCACGTCCAGCACCTACTCCAGCGACAAATCCTGTTGGCGTTGCTCCCCAAACGAAAACTTACGAACCCGTACCCCAATCCACAAATTATGAGCGAACCACTTATCCAGCAGTGAAAGAGGAAGAACCAGATCAAGATGATATTCCGTTCTAAAGTTGGTAGTTGAGCGTGTATTTAATTTGCTAACTAACATTACATTAGATAATTTCTACAAATAGCCATCCTTGAAGATGTGCTATTTTTTTGTCTGTTGACTTGAACAAAGAGTTTTAGCTTTAACCCAAGCGTATTGTGAGATCATTGAGGCAAACAAGGCAATCCCCAATCCAAAATCTAAAATACTATAAGCTACAATCAAAATTACTCATAGATTAATTCCTTGACACTGCCGTGATCGGCAAACACTCATGGTACACAACTAAATTTATGGGAATTATGATGCGTAAATTTTGAGTTTTGAATTCGGAGCGAAGCGACGTGACCATTTTTCTACCACCTAAACTCAATAGTCTTCCAATAACATTACCCATTGATGGCGCGGTTCGGATTGAGTTGGAGGAAGGTATTCCAGTTTTTCGAGCATCCAACACTGTTCAAAGTCGCATTGCAGAACTATTAGCGAAACAGCAAAACACTTCACTTAGTCCAGAAGAAGAAAAAGAACTTGATTGCTACGAAGAAATTGATGACTACCTAAGCTTTGTAAATCGCACAATTCGTAATTTGTCTGTTGCTCCAACTCAGCAAGCATAATAAATTGTGTCTTCTCGTAGCAAGATTTCTGAATCTAAGTAAGTTGGTGAGAAAAAACAGAACTATGTTAATAAAGATAAACGAAGCTCAAACTCTCTTTCCTACTGCCTTCTGCCTCCTGCCTCCTGCCTTGCCCTGACGATAAATATTCACGACGACTTACTTATACAAAAGCAGGTACGTCAACGTGCTAACTACCTGTGTGAATATTGTCATGCATCTGAACAATGGCAATATGTGCAGTTTACGGTAGATCATATTATGCCGTTGTCATTAGGTGGAACAGATAATCTGGAAAATCTGGCATTGGCTTGCTTTCACTGCAATCGCAGGAAGACAAATCGGCTTACAGCAACTGACCCTCAATCTGGAGAAGAAGTTTTACTGTTTAATCCGCGACAGCACATTTGGAGTGAGCATTTTATCTGGTCTGCGGATGGACTATTAATTATTGGTTTGACACCTATTGGACGAGCGACCGTCACTGTACTAACCTTGAATCGGGAACGAGTTATGAATATTCGTGCAGCTGATAAAGAAATCGGTCGGCATCCATCAATTGACGATCCAATTCAAACGTAAAAACCGTATTTAGCTACATAATAGATCACAACTCTTGTTAAAATCCAAATAATTTTAAGTTAGAATTCCAACCCAACTCCTATGAGAGAAACTGTCCTAGAGGTTCGCAATTTACAAGTTGAATTTCCCGGTGATGGCAACAGTGTCAGAGCTTTGGATGGTATTTCCTTTGCGCTGCATCGAGGTGAGACTCTAGGAATAGTAGGAGAATCAGGGAGTGGTAAATCGGTGACAGCCTTAGCAGTGATGGGTTTGTTGCAAACTCCCGGTATAGTTACTGGTGGTGAAATCTGGTTTCGTCCTCAAGAAAATGGCAACCCGATCGATTTGGTAACATTGCCTCCTGAGCAAATGCAGTTACACCGGGGTGGCGACATCGCCATGATTTTTCAAGAACCGATGAGTTCGCTTAATCCGGTTTATAACATCGGGTTTCAGCTAACAGAAGCGATTATGCGGCATCAAAAGGTGTCAGCAGCCCAAGCACGACAAATTGCGATCGCAGGTCTGCAAGAGGTAAAACTTTTACCTAGTGATGAAGAAATACAGCAGCAATATATCGAAACTTCATCTAAACCAGAACCATCAAAGTTGGCACAGTTGGTTAAAGAACACAAAGAAGCCATGCTGGAACGCTACCCTCATGAACTTTCTGGGGGTCAGTTGCAACGGGTAATGATTGCAATGGCAATTTCTTGCAACCCATTAATTTTAATCGCCGATGAACCAACCACAGCTTTGGATGTAACGGTGCAAGCGACTATTTTGGAGTTAATGCGAGAATTGCAGCAAAGCCGTGACATGGCAATGATTTTTATCACCCACGATTTGGGGCTAATTTCAGAAATTGCTGACCAAGTAGCGGTGATGTATAGAGGTAAAGTTGTCGAATCTGGTACTTCTCGGCAAATTTTCAGTAGTCCCAAGCATCCATATACTAAAGGTTTGATAGCTTGTCGCCCCACACTCGACCGCCGTCCCCAAAAATTACTCACCGTTTCCGACTATATGAGTGCAGAAGAGACGCCAACGGGACAAGTTGTTATTCAGCCGAAAGAACCCGCACAACCTACAGAAGTCACCAAAGAAGAGATTGCTGCAAGATTGGCAAACTTCAATGAGAAAGAACCTCTGCTGCAAATCCGCAACCTGAAAGTTGGTTTTCCAGTGCGCGGGGTGTTTGGTGGGACAAAACGCTACAATATGGCAGTTAATGGCGTTTCTTTTGATGTCAAACCAGGAGAAACACTAGGTTTGGTGGGAGAATCTGGTTGCGGTAAAACTACTCTTGGCAGAACCTTGCTGCGCTTAATTGAACCGATGAGTGGTCAGATTATCTTTGAGAAACAAGATATTACTAGCCTCAAAGGAGAACGGTTGCAAAAACTGCGGCGGGAAATGCAAATAGTCTTCCAAAATCCTTTTAGTTCCCTCGATCCCCGGATGAAGGTTGGGGACGCGGTAATGGAACCTTTGTTAATTCATACTGTTGGGAAGACAAAACAACAACGACGACAGCGAGTAGTTGAACTCTTAGAACGGGTGGGGTTGAGTGCAGATGCGATTAACCGCTATCCTCATCAGTTTTCTGGCGGTCAACGCCAACGGATTTGCATAGCTCGTTCTTTGGCGTTAAATCCTAAGTTTATCATCTGCGATGAATCAGTTTCAGCGTTAGATGTTTCAGTACAGGCGCAGGTATTAAATCTTCTCAAAGAGTTACAGTCAGACTTTCAGCTTACTTATATCTTTATTTCTCACGATTTAAGTGTAGTGAAATTTATGAGCGATCGCATTTTAGTCATGAATCGCGGTCAAATTGTTGAAGAAGGCACAGCCGAAAAGATTTACCAAGAACCCAAAGAGGAATATACACAAAAATTAATTGCTGCAATTCCTACTGGTAGTGCTGAACGGGTGCAAAGTCGGCATCTGAAGGCTTTATAGAAACAGAATTCAGGCGTCAGTCGTCAGAATTGGGCATGAATTCTGTACAAGTGGCGCATAGCCAAAAGGTAGCGAGTCTGCAAACATCTGAATAAACGGCGTTTTTGCACACCCATTAAATATCAATACTTGTCGGGTTTTGGGGAAAAGGGGAAAGAAAAAACCTTTAACCTTTACCCTTTAACCTTTTCCCCAAACCCAACTCCGAGTTAAAAATCCAAAACCCGAGCAGTATTGCATTAAATATGCAGATTTAGTTGTCTTGATTCTGACTTCTGACTTCTGAATTCTGACTCCTGAATTCTGACTCTTGAATTCTTTTTCAACAGATATTTATGCAAACAAAATTAATTACATCTTCAAGTCCAGACTGAGTTTTTAAATTAGTAAAAATAAAAGGTTTATCGCCGCGCATTTTTTTTGCATCTCGTTCCATCACACTTAAATCTGCACCAACATAAGGTGCTAAGTCAGTTTTGTTAATTACCAACAAATCAGATTTAGTAATACCGGGGCCACCCTTGCGGGGAATTTTATCACCAGCCGCAACATCAATAACGTAAATCGTTAAATCCACCAATTCTGGACTAAAGGTAGCAGCTAAGTTATCGCCGCCACTTTCCAAAAATACCAAATCCAAATCGATAAAACGTTCTTCTAATTGTTCAATTGCCGCCAAATTCATCGAAGCATCTTCGCGGATAGCAGTGTGGGGACAACCACCAGTCTCTACACCCAAAATGCGATCGCTAGCCAACGCCTGAGAACGCACTAAAAACTGAGCATCCTCCTGAGTATAAATATCATTCGTCACCACCGCAACCTGATACTGCTCACGCAACCCCTTACACAAAGCATCTACCAAAGCCGTCTTCCCCGAACCCACTGGCCCAGCAACCCCCACTCGAAATGCATTCATTTTTATTTGTCCTTTGTAATAATTACGAATTACGAACTTGTACTGAGCGTAGTCGAAGTATTACGAATTATTTTGACTAACTCCTAAACAACCTTGTATACTGCGTTTCATGCTGCATACTCGCCAGCGATAAACCCCAACTACAGCAGGCGAGTTCATCGTCCTCCAACGCGAGAATTTCTAACGCCGCAACGCTAAATAATGGTTGTAAATCTAGCAATAACTGCTGTCCTGCTGTTTGTCCAAGAGGGATCAGTTTCACGCCAGCAGTAATCAAATTACTTGCCCAACTATGCAGATATGCAAGTAATGCGGCTTGGATACTGATTTGCCAATGGGCAACGGCAATACCAAAAGCGATCGCATAATTGCAAGGATTACCGACAGCATTGGCAATAGGTATAATCTGCGGTTCTAGTTTACCAAGTAATTGGATCAGCGATCGCCCCATCTGCCAACTAGAGGCGCGTAATTCTTCTGTTTCCCTAGCAGCCGATAACCACAGATTCCAACGGCGTAGCGACTCTAGATCACCTATTTTTGCAGATTGCTGCGATCGTACCATCACCGCCGCCTCTAACCGAATTGCCCCGTAAAGCAACTCTGCTTTTAACCAATCTTTGAGATGTGTGTGGTTAGCGATCGTACCATTTTCTACCAGCATTTCCAAACCTTCAGAATAACTATATGCTCCCACAGGTAAAGCGGGGCTAGCCAACTGTAAAATACTCAAAAGATGGCTATCAGTGAGCATGATGGTGTTGTCCATAAGCTCCTAATTCTGGCTGAAACGGTAAAATTTCCTCTTTAACTTCTAACCCCAATTGTTCCAACATAGTTTGTAAAACTGAATCTGAAGACAAGCGTAAATAAGTTGGGGTAATTTCTACAGGTACATGGCGATTTCCTAGATGGTATGCTGCCCGTAATAACAAAAGTGATGTTTGGGCAAAAGCAGTTAACACTAGTTCTGGTTTGGCAGTAATTCTAATTAAACTGCTATGGGTTTCTTCTTGCAGAATATCGCCATCATGTAAAACAGTTCCTCTCGGTAAATGTAAAAACACAACCTTACCATCTTCAGTTTCAAAGCGATGACGACTGCGGGTACGTTCTTCTGCTGTTAGCGCCAGAGTAAAGCTGACTGTGGCATCGCGATTAGGTGGTTTAAGTTGGGTGAATGTCAGCATACAGAGTTTCGCCTGAACTTTTGCTTTTCATTATGATTCTAAGAGGATGTCTGAAAACTTTTTGGTGTTGTATTTGAGACTTGTAGATCCCCCTAAATCCCCCTTAAAAAGGGGGACTTTGATTCCGGTTCCCCTCTTAAAAAGGGGAGCCAGCGGGGATCAAGCGAAATATTTAATACTTCTCAGACATCCTCTAAATTTAAATACCATAACTCCCTTGCCTGAAGGAAAGATAAAATTAAGCAAAGAAGGCAGCAAGCCAAACGGGGACAATCATGAACCAAGCCATTGAGGGAGTATGCTGGACAATTCACGATTTAGAAGTTCTACCCGAAAATCAGTGGACACGCTATGAAATTATTAATGGAGAACTCTTTGTGACTCGCACTCCTCACCGCCATCATCAACAAGTTTGTGTTAAAATCGCTCGGCAAATCGATGTTTGGTCAGATTAAAGTGGTTTAGGATCATTGTCGTGAATCTGATGAATCTCGTATTTTAATTTCTACGTCTCCTATCATTGATTCTGCTTCTGCAAAAGCTTTTGCTAAATCGTCAATAGTACTATTTCCGGCACTGAATCTTATTGTTTCAGCTTTTAAATGTCTTTGAGCTTGACGAAATCCGTTACCCTTTCGTCCAACACCTGTAGTATTGATAATTCCAATAGAAGCTGCGCTAATTGCAGCAAAAACTTTTGTCCTAAATGTTCCAAGTTCTTGAACAAAGGTAGCGACTATCAAGGATGAAAGTATAGAAGTTACTCCTAAAGTTATGTAAATGGAGTGTAATATTACTGCACCTTGATGCCATTTTTTGATTTGCTTCTGAATTTCTTCTGGTATTTCTTGCATTATGAAAATTAACCTATTAATTTTGGTAACACGTGCGTTTTAACTTCAAGGAAAACAAGTATAAATTATAAACTAACTCAGACTTGTTTTATTTGTTAACATACAGTAATGGAGAATTGGCTCTGCATACCAAAACATGGATATGTACGCGCCAAATTTACGTGTATTTCAAAACTCAAATATGAGTCGCATAATATATTTTAAATATTAGGATACCATAGCAAGAATAAAGCCAATATTGCAGGTAATGATTGGATTAAAAATGCTGTTGGACGTTTTAAGGTAATGCTACAAAAAATACCTGCGATCGCTACTAGATGTAAGCCGCGTATCGCTATATAGCTAGAAAGTCCAAGTTTTCCACTTCTTTGGAATCAATGGTTTTGGATATGTGAGAAAACTTGGAGAGCGCCTCGTTCCTACGAAGGTATAAAGCTTGAAAAAATCAAGGATTAACAGAAGCTCAATTGGTAACTTTGCAAGCATTAGGTGCTGCTTCCTATTCAGTTAATAGGCAATGTAAACCAAAAAGTTGCCCCTTCATCCAATGCGCTATTTACACCAATTTCACCACCGTGAGCATGGATGATTTGCTTACACAAATACAATCCCAATCCCAAACTTACAGAATTGCCGATACTTGCACCGCGAAAGTAAAGGTCAAAAAGCCGATTGCTTTGTTGTTTACTAATACCCATGCCGTTATCACTAACAGTACAATAAATTTTGTCATCCTTACGGGTAGCGTTAATTGTCAACAGCAATCCGGGGGGATTATGTTTCAAAGCATTGACAATTAAGTTAGAAAAAACTCGCCATAGTTGTGTAGAATCAGCGTTCACTAATGGCAAATCTGCGGATACCAGATTTGTCAGCTTGGCTTGATTTTGTGCTAGCAATGGCTCTAAATCGACGATCGCAGCTTCGACAACTGTCAGTAATTGTACGGCTTGACGCTGCAAAACAACACCTTGCACCTCGCTGACATGAGCTTCCATCAAGGAATTAATTAAATTAAGTTGGCGATCACTACTTTGAATCATCCGCTCTAAAATTGAGCGTGAAACAGGGATTAGGGATTGAGGATTAGGGTTTGGGGATTGGGAAGAGACTTCTTCTTGCCCTTGATTCCCAGTTTCCAGTTCCCCACTGTTAAGCAAATTCTTCAGCACCATTAAAGTACCCAGCACTGGGTTGCGTAAGTCGTGGGAAACTGCATGGAAAAATACTCGTAGTTCTTCTTCAGTTTGCTTGCGTTGGGTAATATCTTCAATCAAACCTTCGTAGTAGAGAAGTTTTCCTTTTTCGTCACGCACTGCGTAGGCTTTTTCTGAAATCCAGACAATACTCCCGTCTCGGCGATAAATTTGGGACTCAAACTCGGAAACGCTGCCATACTTTTCCATCAGGCGCACAAATTCTGCCCGACGGTTCGGATCAACGTACAATTGTTGAATATCAGTGAAATTTGCTGTTACCTCCTTTGCTAAGGAGTAGCCATAAATGCGTGCTAAAGCAGGATTTGCCGTAATATAACGTCCATCGGGACTGCTTTGAAAAATCCCTTCAACAGCATTTTCAAAAATAGTGCGATATTTAGCTTCCGCAACTTTGAGTTTTTGGTAGGCAGATTCCAGTTCTTGACGAGCGTAAAATTCAGAGCGTTGCAGGCGATCGTATAGATAAACACCGATATCACATATAATACAAAACCAAAAAATGTATAAAATGAACGTTGCATTATATATCCCTGGGTGGTCGGGGATTGGTGTTTTTAGCCCAAGTGCTGTATTCACACCAAAAAAGTAAATCAGCACACTTGCTTGAGTCAGCAAGTGCAAAATCCAGCAGACTGGCATCAACACAGCTTGGCTCAAGAACAACAACGACCAACCAATGGTATCGGGTAGCGCGAAACCACTAAGAGTTGCAAATAACTGCGATGCGAAACTAATTGACCAAGAAGACCCTAAAAATAATAAATCTGGACGATGACGACCTAACTTGGTTCTATGTAAGGCAAAGAAAATAATTATACTTGCGAGCATTGTAGCATTAATTACTAAACGCTTCGTTCTAAGTACTTCTGGCAGCTGCTGTAACTCTGCAAAAGGAAAAAACAAAGCGTAAATGTCTCGCAAAGTAAAAGACAACAGACAGATTAGCGCCAGCCATAACCATAAACGTAATCTCTGCCACAAAAAACGGTTACGCCAATCTCTGTAACGAGTAGTGACTTCATCTGTTGTTGGTACAGAAAAGGTTTTTCTCCACCAGCTTTGCACTGTTGTAAATGGAGTAGCTATTAGCATCCGAGCAACTTTGCCCATATCTTGAGGGTGTTTCCCTTACTCAACATTGCCATAAATAACACCCTCTCATTTTTTGGTGATTTATGGGCGATTTGTTGCGGATGAAGTGAACAGAGGTAGTGTAAACCAGAAAGTTAATCCACGCTTGCGGTTACTAATAACACCGATTTCGCCGCCATGCGCCTTAATAACTTTCCGACAAAGATACATTTTTAAGCCAATGCTTGTAGAACAACAGTCTTGGGGATCGCGGACATGGAGATCAAAAAGGCGATCGCACTCTAGTTTACTCATTACCACACCGTCATCTTGAATCTGAATGCGAATCATTGTGCCCTCAACGGTGGTACTCAGGGTAAAATTTAATCCTGGTGGATTATTTTGCAAACTATGTATGATCAAATGTGCCAAGACTTTCTGCAAGCAAGTCCCATCCGCCATTACTAACGGTAAATCGGCGGGAACCAAGTTCTTTAAAGTCGCTTGATTTTTTGTCAGTATAGGTTCTAAGTGGGTGAATATTCCGCTCAGTAGGGTGCTAAATTGCACAGGTTCGGGTTTGATTTCCAGACCCTCTTTTTCAGCAGAATTAATTTCTAGCAATGAGTTAATCATTGTTAGCTGGCGATCGTTGCCTTGAATCATCCGCTCGATGATTGAGCGAGATACTGGGATTTGGGATTGGGCATTGGGGATGGGGCATGGGGCATGGGAAAGAGGCAGAGGGGCAGAGGAGATGGGGGGTAGAGGGGAAAAACTTGCTGTAATTGCTCCCTTGCTCCCCTGCTCCCCTGCTCCCTTGCTCCCCTGCTCCCCTGCTCCCTTCTTCCCCTGCTCCCCTGCTTTCCCACTCCCCACTCCCTGATTTAACAAATTCTTTAACACCATCAAGTTACCCATCACGGAAGTTCGTAAATCGTGGGCAACTGTATGCAAAACTACATCTTTGACGCGATGTAATTTTTCAACTTCTTGCATTTTCTCCTGCAACTGTGCTGTCCGTTCTTGGACTTGGTGTTCTAAATTAGTGTTGAGTTCTGCTAGCTTTTGGTAAATCTGGCTTTGTTGAATCGCGATCGCTACCTGTTCTGACATCTGCTGTAACAAATCAATTTCTATTGGCAGCCAATGACGCGGCCCGGAACATTGATTGGCAATTAATGCACCAAATAATTTATTATTTAGCATAATTGGTACAGCCAAAGTCGCTCTCGTTTGGAATTTTTCAAAGTGCGCTTTTACTTTGGGAGAGAATTTTACTTGTGTTACATCCTCAATGACACCCACAACATTACCTTTGAGTAAATTTCTTAATTCTTGTAGATAAGCTTCATCATTAGTAGACCAGCCTGAGACTGATGGATACTGAGGATCTCCTGATTCTGCAAGAGTTTTGACGGTATTATTTAAACCAATAAAAACCCGATCTGCTTGCAGAAATTGCCTGACTTCCGTCACGGTGGTTTGAAGAATTTCTTCTAAGTTCAGCGAAGAGCGAATCCGTACTAAGGTTTCTGCCAACAGGCGATCGCGTTGGGCACAAAGCCGTAATTGCGCTTCTACTTGTTTGCGTTCTGTAATGTCATGATGCACTGCTAAAATCGAAGGAATACCATCTAAATCAATGACTTCGGCTGAAAGCAGCGCTGTAATTATCTCGCCAGACTTTTGCCGAAATTCAATTTCCAAGTTCCGAGCGACTCCTGTGGCTTGCAACTCCTGCACTAAATTTAGGCGATCGCGATCGTGTACCCAAAGATTTAACTCAAAAGCAGTTTTACCAATCGCCTCATCTCGCTCATAACCTGAGAGTTTCACAAAACTGTCGTTAACTTCGATGAAGCGTCCTTCTTTCAGGGTGCTAATGGTAATGGAATCGGGACTACAGCTAAAAGCTTTCGCAAATTTTTGGGCAAGATTTTGTAAAGCGACTTCTCCTTGTTTACGATCTGTGATATCCCGGACAATTGCTAGTACCTCATCTGCGCCACTCACTACCAACCGCGCCTCATAATCTCTGACTCCCAAAGGCGTTGTTAGCTGATATTCACAAGTTTGTAAAGTTCCAGAATCTAAAGTTTTAGCGATCGCTACTTGGCTAATAGCTGCAACATCACTAGGCAATAATTCCTGCACATTTTTTCCTACTATTTCTTCTCTAGAGAGAGTGACATTTGCTCCTTCACTTTTCAAATCTAGATACTCACCCTCACGGCTGATGCGAAACATCAAATCGGGGATAGCATCCAAAATTGCTTTATAGCGCGCCTCACTCTCAAGCAATTTTTCTTGGGCTTGTTTTTGGTCTGTAATATCCATAACTAAGCCATGCCAAAGCAAATCGCCTGTTTCTTGTAATTCGGGTTGCAAAGTACTTTGAATCCACTTAAGTTTGCCACTAGGCGTAATAATCCGACCTTCCCAACGCCAAGGTGTAACAGTGTTGCGGCAAACACTAATAGATTCGATAAAAGCTTTTATATCTTGTGGATGAATCAGTTTGTATAGCACCTCATAATCTGCCTGTATAACTTCTGTTTCTAATTCATACAAATATTTACAACCAGAACTAATATAAGGGATAGATACAGAACCATCCTGCCGTTGCAGAATTTGGAAAATCATCCCCGGTAAATTGGCAGCAATACTTTCCAACAGAGTGATATTCTCTACTTTATACGGGGATTTTACAATTTCATCCACTCTTAGACCCTTTGATATATAAGCAATTGGCATAATATTCAAGGTAATCATAGCCATTGTGAAAGTTTTTTAGCTGTTAGCGCGATCGCTAACAGCCGAAAAAGTGGCTCTACTTTCAGGGTAGTTCTGGATGCTGCGATCGCATACACCCAATCGGGTGAACCAGTTGCTACGGCGAGAATCATTTCAGGAGGCCACCCTCAAAACAGCTTTCCTTGAATTTAGAAACGACTCATACCAATTCAAAATTCAAAATTCAAAATTCAAAATTAAGAAAGTCAGAATTAGTAAGGCTTTCGGGGTTTGCATCTGTCTCATTATTTTCGTGAATTGGTATCAGCTAGAGTCTGTTATCGCTATTCAACGCTTGACAATTTTGGCTTTGTCCGTAGCCGTGCGAACCTTACAAATGGTTGAAGGACGCGACAATACTCAATTTTCTGCCGAACTAACATTTTCTACAAATCAGCAGCAATGCTTATCACAAATTCAGCCTTCTTTTGAAGGAGATACCAAAAAACTGCAAAATCCTTATCCACAGGGTTGTTTGCCTTGGGCTACTTAGGATCGTCGCTCGATTGGGTGGATGGTCTGGATATCTCTCTGGTAGACCTCCTGGACTACCCTTGTTCGCGGTTTGAGACAATTTGAATCCATCTTTTTAAGCTGGAAACTTGCTCAGGTTGGACTTGTGTATACACGGTAGGCAAGCGAAGAGCGGATTAGGAGTGGGGTTATTCGGGTTGAATAAGCAATCAAGCGGACATGATATAAGGGGAAATTCCATCCCTTTCCCTTTTACCCCTTATACCAATTCACGAAAATTCTGATACAAATGATTTATCTTTAAAATTTTTCCCCCAGATCCCTGCTCCCTGCTCCCTGCCCCCTGCCCCCTGCTGCCTCACTTCTGCAAGAAGTCATCTGTAAAAAAATGGGGTAAATAAAATCTGCGTTTCATGTAATAGCGAAAGCTAAAATTTCCTCTGCTGCTCGTTGTCCACTGCGAATCGCTCCTTCCATATAGCCACAATATTCAAGGGGAGCGGTATGTTCTCCCGCAAAAATGACTTGTCCAGCAGAGTACGGTAAATCAGAACGCCAGCTTTTCAAATCTCTAGGAGCGAAGTAGCAGTAAGATCCTTGTGACCAGGGATCGGCACTCCAGTTATGAGTTGTAGTTGCAATCGCTTTGGGAGCATTTGGGTAAAGCGCAGATATTGTCTGTTGTGCGAACTCAACGGAGTGTCCAGAAATATTTCGGCTAGGTGTCCCACTGCTTGTACAAGCCAGAATTCCCGCTTCACCTACTTGAGTTAGGGTAGATTCCCAGATAGTTTGATAAGGTGTGTCTCCCACAAGCAGCCCAAAACTGGATTGCTGCCAGAAACGATTGGAGTACTGAAGTAAAGTCTTAACCGATGCGCCATAAGGCAAGTGGGTTATCGCCTCTCGTTGTGCCTGTGTAAGCGGAGCTTCAATCGACAAATGACGCAAGACACTCCAGGGAACCGTGACAACAATCCAATCGCAAAATACTTCAACCTGCCCCTGAAGAGTTTTTAGGCTCACGGCAACAGTTTGTTCTTGCTGCTGAATCCGTACAACTGGGGTGTTTAGATGGATGCGATCGCCTAAAAAGCGAGCAAATGCAGTTGCAATTTGACTACTACCACCTTGAATTCGCAGACTGCGATCGCCGGAAGTACCACTGTAAGCAAAGAAATCAACTCCAATTGCCTCCGGATCAGCAGCATACATTCCATAGGATTGCTGACGAACAACTTTGCAGGCAAAGGGATCAATCGATTGTGCAGTCAACCACTGAGCTAATGTTTGGGCAGGATCGGCAACCTGTGATAATAATTGATCTAACTTCTGATATACATCATTTAAAGAAGTTCGCTGTTGAGGCAAGAGCGTTTTTGGAGTAGAAAAATTACCATCAATGTAATAACAGAGGCCATCTGGAAACTCAAAGGCAGATTGAAATCTGAGGTCGAATTGAGTGGCATAGGATATCAATGCTGTATGGTTATCATCGACAAATTCTGCACCCAATTCGCCATGCTGTTCTTCTTCCAAAAAGACCGTTTTGACTCGTCCTCCAATTCGTTCGCGGGCTTCAAAAACTTGCACATCAAACCCAGCACGAGTGAGTTCATAAGCAGCCGTCAGTCCTGCCAACCCAGCCCCAATTACAATTACTCGTTTGCTCATTAGTCATCATTATCCTGCTACATACCTTCGCCCAAATCAAATCAATTGTTTTAATCTGAGAAATTACTCATCGTAATGTCGCATACTCTGTTGGCTGTCTCTTCTATCCACCGGAGTGTTATTCAAAAGGTTTTTGAGTATCCACTCTCTGCATATCTAAAATCCCAAATCCCAAATTGGTATGATTTATTTTTCGGAAGTCTCTGAGTATAATTCTGATTAGTGTCACGCTTTCTGATCCCAATTGAAAAAGAATCCAGAAGCCAGAAATTAGAAGTCACAACTTTCGTAGTGGGCGATTTAAACCTGCGACTACGAAATTTGACTACTAAATTGAAAGTTTAGTGGGGGTCTTAAACCCCTATAATTTATCCACCAGCCAGACTCCAATCCAAACAAGAGGATTCTGGCGACTGAGTGTGAATTCTATTTTGATAAATGTTAATCGTGAGAAGCGTTCAGATTACCAGTTTCTTATTTACCACTAAAATTACACTTGCTTGAACTTAGTCTTCCCGTAAGTGCCTCAACAGAGGAGTAGCAGCCACCCTTGCTGCTATTGAACACAAAAAGCTGAAAACTAGGAGGCGAAAAACCTATGGAACTTGGAATGATTGGACTCGGAAGGATGGGCGCGAACATGGCACAGCGCTTGATGCGTGCAGGGCATCATGTAGTTGGGTATGTCCGCCGGACTGAGAAATTGTCCGCAATGGTGAACGAAGGTGTAATTGCAGCCGGAGCCAGCTCAATCGCTGATCTAGTCAGCAAGTTATCCAAACCTCGTGCCGTCTGGTTGATGGTGCCTGCTGCTTCGGTGGATGAAACAATTGAAACCCTAATTCCACTCCTCGAACCAGATGACATTATTATCGATGGTGGCAACTCATATTACCATGATGACATTCGTCGAGCAGCCACACTCAAGGAGCAAGAGATTCACTACGTTGATTGCGGTACGAGCGGGGGTGTTTGGGGATTGGAGCGGGGTTATTGCCTAATGATCGGCGGCGAACAGGTGGCAATCAAACGTCTTGACCCTATTTTTGCAACTCTAGCTCCGGGTGTAGGAGAGATTGAGCGCACTCCCGGACGAGAGAAGGCGGGCGGTACTGCTGAACACGGCTATCTTCATTGTGGGCCCATCGGTGCAGGACACTTCGTGAAAATGGTACACAACGGTATTGAGTACGGTGTCATGGCGGCCTATGCAGAGGGGCTGAATATTCTTCACCACGCCAACGTGGGCAACAATCAGCGCGAGATCGATGCCGAAACCACACCATTACGAAATCCAGAGTATTATCAGTATGACTTTAATCTGGGAGATATTGCCGAAGTCTGGCGGCGGGGTAGTGTAATTGCTTCCTGGCTATTAGATTTGACAGCGATCGCTTTATTAGAAAGCCCCAATTTAGAAGAGTTTGGTGGTCGAGTATCAGATTCTGGCGAAGGGCGCTGGAGTGCGATCGCAGCAATTGACGAATCTGTACCGACTCCAGTATTAAGTGCAGCGCTCTTTGCTCGTTTTAGCTCGCGTGGGGAAGCAGACTTTGCCGATAAACTTTTGTCAGCCATGCGCTATCAGTTTGGCGGGCATCATGAAAAAGCTAATTCCTAAAGAGGTTAGTCATGGGAACTCCTGATTCAGACGCACTGGTATTTTTTGGGGCAACAGGTGACTTAGCCTACAAGAAAATCTTTCCCAGCCTTCAGGCAATGGTACGACGGGGCAATCTCAATGTCCCAGTAATTGGCGTTGCCGGACGACCTTGGACGACGGATCAACTTAGGGAAAGGGCACGTGATAGTCTAGAAAATCATGGTGGTATAGATCGAGACGCATTTGAGAAACTTTCTGGACTACTTCAGTACGTTTCTGGTGACTACAACAAACCAGAAACTTACGAAAAATTACGTCAAGCCCTTGGTGATGCCACTCATCCCCTATACTATCTGGCAATTCCACCGAGCCTGTTTGCACAAGTAGTGTCAGGATTGGGTGAATCAGGGTGTGCTAAAAATGCGCGGGTGGTAATTGAAAAACCATTTGGACGGGATTTGAAATCAGCACGCGAGTTAAATCAAATTCTGGCATCAGTTTTTCCCGAATCATCCATCTATCGCATCGACCATTATCTGGGCAAAGAACCACTGCTGAATTTACTCTATTTTCGCTTTGCCAACTCTCTTCTCGAACCCATCTGGAATCGCAATTATGTTGAAAGCATCCAGATTGTGATGGCAGAGGACTTTGGCATTCAAGGAAGGGGGCGCTTCTATGAGGAGACTGGTGCAATTCGGGATGTAGTGGAAAACCACATGCTGCAAGTATTGGCTTCAGTGTGTATGGATGCTCCCGCTAGCACGGCGGCCGATTCCATTCGAGATGAAAAAGAACGTATTCTCAAAGCCATACCTTCACTGCAACCCGATGATATTATTCGCGGTCAATTTTCTGATTACCGCCACGAAGAAGGCGTTTCTCCTGATTCTCAAGTAGAAACATTTGTTGCCGTGCGGTTATTTATTAATACGTGGCGGTGGTCAGGAGTTCCCATTTACATCCGGGCTGGGAAGAAATTGCCTGTTAAAACTACTGAGGTAATGGTCAAGCTCAAGTGTCCACCTTTAGATGTGTTCCAGGAGGGAGGAAAAGAAAATGCTAATTATGTTCGTTTTTTACTAGATCCTGAGGTAATTGTGGGATTGGGCGCTCGCACTAAAATCCCTGGAGAAGATATGAGCGGCTCTGCGGTTGAACTTCTGGCCTTTTACGGAGGCGGCGACGAGATGGAACCCTATGAACGTCTATTGGGTGATGCTATGCGGGGCGATCCCACCTTGTTTGTACGCGAAGATACTGTAGAAGAGGAATGGCGGATTGTCGAGTCAATTCTTGATAATGTCACACCCGTTTACGAATATGAGCCAAATACATGGGGCCCACCAGAGTCAGATAAACTGCTCTCACCTACGGATCAGTGGTACAATCCCTTAGGTAAGGAGTAGCATATATTACTCACAAACTTGGGATATAATATCTGGGCTTCACCAACTCATGGCAATGGTAAGCAAGTTCTTACTAAAAACCTCAAAACGGCGGGAGCAAAGTATTAGGTAATCACTAGTTGGCTGTTCCCGTCCTGTGAATTCACTGATCTGGGCTATTGGCAATAGTGATTAAAGAAGCAAGTGCAAGTTGTGGATCGAGGTGATGTTAGTAAAACCGCTTTATTTTTCTCATAAAAATTGGTATAACTATTGACCAATTTCAATATTTTGATTTACCTGGCATTGACTGCACAACCCAAAAAACTCTAGGGTGTGGTAAAAAACTTTAAACTTATGGCTGGATTCTAACTGATTTTCTAGGTCATGAACGGGACATTGATTAATCGGAATTGAGATACCACATTGCAAGCAAGTGAGGTGGTGTTTGTCTTGCTGCGCTAAACTATAAAGGGCTTCACCATTAGCCAAATTCCGCACTTGTACCATACCTTCGAGCTTTAAGGCTTCTAGAGAACGGTAAACTGTTGCTAAACCCATGCTCTGATTTGTATTACGTAATTCTACGTAAATATCCTGGGCGGAAATGCCTTTTTTAATGGTTTTCAGCAGGTTGAAAATCCGCTCTTGACTGCGGGTGCGTATGGCTCTCATAGACAATTATTTAAGTATGCCACTGTAGTTTGAAACTGTTAGATAGGCTAATTGATCAATTAACTTTAACCGCTTCGTAATCTTATTTTCACTCAGTTGGAACAGAAAGTTATAGTATAGCGATCGCAGCATTCAGCAAAAGCCCGTGCAAACCAAGTATCTAGCCAAAATTTTCGTGACCCTTCGTCCTTCAGTTTTAGACCCCGCCGGTGTGGCTGTACAATCCGGTCTTAAGCAACTGGGATACGATAACGTTGACCAGGTGCGGATTGGCAAGTACATTGAACTCACCATCACCTCAACTGAAGAGAAGAAAGCGCGTCAAGACCTTGATAACATTTGTGACCAAATGCTATCAAATCCCGTAATTGAAAATTACCGCTTTGAATTAATTGAGGTCGAAACTCAAACTGGGGTATTTTAGGGATTGGGCATAAGAGGCAGAGGGGCAGAGGAGCGGAGGGGCGGAGGGGAAAAACTTACTTTACTGCAACTTCTCCCCTGCTCCCCTGCTCCCCTGCTCCCCTGCCCCCCTGCTCCCCTGCTCCCCTGCTCACTGCTCCCCATTCCCCAATCATGAAATTCGGTGTCGTTGTTTTTCCCGGTTCTAATTGCGATCGCGATGTTGCTTATGTAACCAGAGATTTACTGGGGCAACCAACTCGCATGGTTTGGCATCAAGAAACAGATATTGCTGATTTGGATGTCGTTATCATCCCTGGTGGCTTTAGTTACGGAGATTATCTGCGCTGTGGTGCGATCGCGCGTTTTTCACCCGTGATGCAACAGGTTGTGGAACACGCCCAAAAAGGTAAGTTTGTCCTCGGTATTTGTAACGGATTTCAGGTATTAACTGAAGCTGGATTATTGCCAGGGGTGTTAACCAGAAATCGGGATTTGCATTTTATTTGCGATCGCGTCCCCTTGAAAGTTGAGCGTACTGATCTCTTATGGACGCAAGCTTATACGAGTGGTGAAGTTATCACTTTGCCCATTGCCCACGGAGAAGGTCGATTCTACGCCGATGCAGCCACTCTCGCAAAAATTGAAGATAACGGACAAGTCTTATTTCGTTATGAAGGCGAAAATCCCAACGGTTCACTGAACAATATTGCCGGGATTAGTGATCGCCAAGGCAATGTATTGGGCATGATGCCGCACCCAGAAAGGGCATCAGACACAATGCTGGGGGGAAATGATGGCTTGAGGTTGTTTCAAGGCTTATTAGAGAAAGTAACGGCATTAGCGTAGAGCAAATATCGAGAATAAGTTAGGCTTTTTGCGATCGCTGTCTGAAAGATAGATGAACATTCTTTTACAGACGGCGATCTATTTTTTTTAGTGGGAACTTTGCAGAATTTGAAATCGCTCGATCAATTTCTCATCCTTGAGTTAGTAGCTTTTGAAATTTTATTCGTTCATTATGAAGCTTGCGTGTTTTAATCTTTTAGTAGACTTACAAAAATCCGTGTAGACAAAACACTTCAAGTCAGTTTTGGCAAGTTTTTGAGAACAAAGAGAGAAACAAACTTATGGGACTTTTCGATCAAATTCTTGGTGCTGTCGCTAATCCCAATCAACAGGGCAGCTTAGGTCAACTAGGAAGTATTGTCAATACTGTACAACAGTTGAGCGATCGCACAGGCACAGATCCTTCTACTATCCAATCAGTTTTATCAATTGTGGGTGGTCAAGTGCGTTCTGCTTTACAAGACAAGCAAGCCACAGATGGTAATGAGGCCACACAAAATTTAGTGAGCCAATATGCTGGTACTTCTCCCAACCCCCAAGCCGTCAATTCGTTGTTTTCTCCTCAGATACAACAACAAGTAGCTCAGGTTGCAGCCCAGCGCACTGGATTGGATGCTGGTATCGTTCAACAATTGCTGCCTTTGGCAGTACCTTTAGTGCTAAAGTTTTTGCAATCAGGTGCCAATGCTCAAAATCCCCAAGCTGGCGGAAATCCTGTCCTAAATTCCTTCTTGGATGCTGATGGTGATGGTGATGTCGATATCGCTGATGCCATCCAAATGGCTAGTCGGTATATGAGACAGTAACAGTTTTCTCCCCACTCCCTTCCGATAAACTAGATATCGGTAATAATACCTTGCTAGATTTTTAGCTAAGACATAGGCTGAGAACATGATAAGTTTGTAAATATAAATCAGACAGTCTATGTCTAAATTATTTGACTGTATTACTGACGAACTGCAAGACTTTATTGCTGCCCAACACATTTTCTTTGTTGGCTCTGCACCTTTGAGTCCTACGGGTCATGTTAACCTGTCTCCTAAAGGTCAGGACTGCTTTCGTATCTTGTCTCCCAACCGAGTAGCTTATGTAGACCTCACAGGTAGTGGTAACGAAACATCAGCACATTTGCAAGAAAATGGGCGGATAACCTTCATGTTTTGTGCCTTTCAAGAACCCGCGTGTATTTTGCGTCTTTACGGTCAAGGAACCACGATTTTACCGAGTTCTCCAGAGTGGGACTCGCTATACTCCCTGTTTTTGCCGATACCTGGAACTCGTCAAATTATCGTCGCTGACATTGAAAAAATCCAGACTTCCTGTGGTTTTGGCGTACCACTCTATGAATATCAAGGTCAGCGCCAGACTTTAGTAAACTGGGCTAGTAAAAAAGGCGAAGAGGGAGTTCGAGAATATCAACAGCAAAAAAATCTTGTCAGCATTGACGGTTTAGCAACACCACTGAGTAAATTAACCTAAATTTGCCTGATGGATTATTCTATTCGTAGACTCACACAAGAAGATGAGCCTTTTCTTTGGCAAATGCTTTACGAAGCAGCCCATCTGCTTGAAGAAGGGAATTTGACAGTGCAAGATGCGAAGAATAATCCTGATTTGGCAAAATATGTAAAAAATTGGGGATATTATAAGGATGATACTGGCTTTGTCGCTACTTTGAAAAGTAGTAATCAGCCAGTAGGGGCCGCATGGCTGCGTTTATTGACAGGTGAAAATAAAGGATATGGTTATGTTAGCGATCGCATTCCCGAATTAGCGATCGCAGTTCTTCCCCAACATAGAAATCAAGGTATAGGAACGCACTTACTCACGCATTTGTTAGCAGCAGCTAAAACAGCTTATCCATCAATATCGCTTAGTACCAGAGCAACAAATCCGGCATTAAGTTTATATAAACGATTTGGTTTTGAAGTCGTCCCCGACAGTGAGATAATCAACCGAGTTGGTGGAATGTCTCTCAAAATGAAAATTGATTTTTAAACTAAAAGTTTGTCATTTCTAGGGTGAGCATTATAATGCTCACCTTACTATAATTCCTGACCATGTAAGCGGCATAATTTTACTTTATTAATGATCTTTGCACCCATTCTTTCATAAAAATTGATTCCACGCTCGTTAGATACAGCTACAGTCCAATCAATTCTGCCACAACCTTTTTCTTTGCCAATATGGCGCAAGCGTAGCATTAGCGCTTGACCAACTTGCTGGCTTCGATATTCAGCTTTGACATATAAATCATCAAGCCAAATCCCAGGTTTTGCTAAAAAAGTTGAATAGATAAAGTGATAGGTTGCTAACCCAATAGTATCCCCATCAACTTCAGCCAAAAGAACAAAAGCAAGAGGCTTTTCTTGAAATAAATCAATTTCTAGCTTTTGAAGAGTTGCTTCTACAGATTCAGGACAACCATCAAATTCGGCTTTTAAATGAATCAATTCCATAATCGCAGGAATATCTTTTTTATTTGCATCTCGAATGAAAATATTCCTACCCTTCATCTTCTTGCTATTTTCCTAAAATTCATATTGAGGAATAATTTCTGTCTCATTCTTTGCTGCATTTATCCACTCTTGCATTGCTGTCAGCGCCAAAATTGACTCAACATAATCTCTAGAAACAGTATCTAACTGCACATCATAAGCTACAAACCGCAAAACGACTGGAGCAAAAAATGCATCAGCAATTGTAAATTTACCAAACAAAAAATTCCCACCAGCCCCAAACTTTTGACGTGATTCTTGCCAGATACTAGTAATTCGCTCAATGTCTTCTTGTACACCGGATGCTAAACCTTTACCGGGGTATTTGGTACGGCAATTCATTGGCATATTCTGACGCAAATTTTGAAATCCTGAGTGCATCTCCGCACTGATAGAACGAGCTAATGCCCTTGCAGCCTTATCCTCTGGCCACCATTGCAGGGTTGGAAACGTTTCAGCTAAATATTCACAAATAGCCAGAGAATCCCACACTGTTTGTGTATCGTGCAATAATACAGGTACTTTTCCTGATGAAGAATATTGCCGAACTTTCGATGAAAAATCTGGATCGTTGTAAAGAGGAATCCGAATCTCATTGAATTCCAAACCGAATTGCTTCATCGCTAACCAAGGACGAAGTGACCAAGATGAATAATTTTTGTTGCCGATTACCAAAGTAAGTTGTGTCATGTTTTTAATATCGATAAAGTTGTTCAATCCACATAGACACATCAGTTTCGGAACCTGAAGCGAAAGATTTTCCCGTTACGGGGTCGTAAGCTTGCCAATAGATATTACCGTGGCGGTCAACCTTTTGCCAAACTTGTAATTCGTTAGGATTTGCTAGGATTTTTTTGACAAAATTTTCCCAAATCAGATGCAGAGATTTCCAGAAGTTTGAATTGATTTTTTTCTGGAATGACGGACTACAATTTATTTCTATATCTTCTGTTGATAGACACTTAATGTCATTGTTCATAAAATTATTCCTGAAAGTTGCTCAGTAAATGAAACAGTAGCAACATCTCAGTTAGGAATCAAATCATGGCTTGCATAGGTTCTATAAATGTTATTTATACAACATAATTCAGAATTCAGGAGTAAAACACGCTTTATACCTGAGTAACAGACGAATCGTTGTATACCTCACTTTCCTTGAAATCTGCTATAGATATGAAAAATCACTAATACAAACTTTTTGCCACAATAAAGTCAGGATGTGTATGCCCTTGTTCTCATCAATTGCCTATGAAACTCTCCCAACTCCGAGCCATAGTTGCAGTAGCAGATCGTGGTAACTTTAGTGAGGCAGCCTTAGAATTGCAGCTTTCGCAACCTGCGATTAGTCATGCGATCGCTACCCTAGAAGAAGAATTAGGTGTGCCTTTATTTGCCAGAGGTCGTCACGGTGCTGTATTGACACCTGCTGGAGAACGCATTTTGTATCATGCACGTCAAGCAATGCAGCATCTAGAGATGATGCAACACGAAGCAAATCTACATAAAGGTTTACACGGTGGCCATGTGCGAATTGCGGCTTTTCGCAGCGTCGCTACTCATCTATTACCAAAAGCAATCGCACAGTTTCACAATCAGTTTCCAGAAATTGCAGTCACAATCATAGAGTGTGCAGCTTTCACGGATGTAGAACAGTGTTTGCATGATGGACGTGCCGATATTGGTATTACCTGTCTACCAACTGGTGAAGAATTTGAAACCTGGGAAATTTTTCGGGATGAGTATGTAGCTTTACTACCACCAGATACCAAAATTAGCAGTCCGAAAATTACTTGGGAAGACATCGCAGCCTATCCGCCGGTTTTGCTTCCTTGTACACCCTGTGGACGCATTCTTCACAACCACCTGAAGACTTTAGCAATTCCCATCAATACTGCTACCGATATTCAAGAAGATTCCACAGTCGTTAGTATGGTAAATCAAGGATTGAGAGCAGCTATTATGCCTCGTTTAGCAGCTGTACCTATTCCCCCAAAGGTGCAGATATACAGTTTACCTAAACCACTCGAAAGAGTAATTGCAACTGCAATTTTATCTAATACTCTGCAAGTACCTGCGGTATTCACATTTTTGGAAATGTTGAGTAAATTTGATTTTTATAGTTTAGCTAAACTCACTTATTGATGACATTTGACAAAGGGTTATTGGTGTAAATAATTGGTTTTTCAAGACACGAAAAATCGCATCTCTACATTTGGGTTTTGGGTTTATCTGAACTCTATTGACTTAAATCCAATAATTAAAAATTAGTAATTAGCGCCATGTGCGACTTTACTTTCATCTCAAACCTAACCCCCAACCCCTTCTCTACCTCTTTCTAACCCTCTCCTACGTTCGCACAGCGTCTCGAAGAGAGGAGAGGGAAGCAGAAAAACTTTTGTTGCTGAAAGGGGAGCAAAAATCAAAGCCTCTCTCCTTTTAGGCTACGGTGTACACACAAGTTTCTTAACCTGCAATGGCATTGCATCGACTGACAATGGCATTGCATCGACTGACAATAGCATTGCATCGAATAACAATGGCATTGCGTCGAATAACAATGGCATTGCGTCGAATAACAATTCTATTTCTCTGGTTCCGATACTTTGTATAGGACTCATATTTGATTTCTGAAAAAATTCAGTACAACTCAAAGAGGCTTCTTGCCTATTGCCTATTGCCTCTTGCCTCTTGCCTATTGCCTCTTGCCTCTTACCTATTGCCTATTGCCTCTTCCCTCCTCGCGTTAATTAGTTAAACCGATGCCTCCTTTTGCGAATTCTTCAACGGTTTTTTGTGAGAATTCGTGAGTGGCGATCGCTTGCAACATTGCCAATGGTAAAGTCAAATGATCCGCCCCGGCTTGCAACGACGCGGCTGCTTCTTCGGGAGATTTGATACTAGCTGCCAAGATTTCTGTATCACTGCCTTTGAGTACACTAGCCATATCCCGCACCAAAGCAATACCATCACCTAACAATCGGGTAGCGCGATTTACATAAGCTATGGCAATTTTAGCTCCCGCTTCCCGTGCTACTGCTGCCTGCGCTGCACTGTAAATTGCTGTCACCGAACAGGTAATTTCTGGTGATAAACTCGCTACTACTTCAAATCCTAACGGGGTTGCGGGAATCTTCAAAATTGTTTGTGAACCAATAATCTCGAAAGCTTTCCTACCTTCAGCTAGCATCCCAGCTTTATCAGATGCCATAAGTTGATAGTATAAAGGGCCATTCGTCAAGGCAACCAATTTTTTGAGCGTGGTTTCTGGTGGGGTATCGATTTGAGACAACAGCGTGGGATTTGTTGTAATGCCTTTTACCCATCCCCAAAGCTTAACAATTTCAGCTTCCGATGCGATCGCTGAGTCTAGATATAGTGCCATAATTCGTCCCCGATCAATTTTCAGATATTAATTCATCACAGCCGCACACAGATATTTTGACATTCCTTTCAGAGGATAATTTCTTTTATAGCGGTTATTGTTTAGATGTAATACCTGGAAGGTTAGCACAGCTGTGCGTCCCTACTGTATTCTACTGAATTGAAAACAGTTATAGATAACAGCCTACACGGAGAATTTAAGATGACATCTCCAGAAACGGTTATATGGCTACAAGAACGCACCAGTTTAGGAATTCTCTCACCGGAAGTGTTAAATGCGATCGCACAAGTAATTGAAGAACAAGTAGTGAGTGCCGAAACTGACTTAGTTAGTGAAGGCAATTCTCCAGAAGCTCTTTATATTCTTGTAGAAGGTCAACTCGAAAGCAATAGCACCAATCAAAGCAACCCAGCTTTAGCTTGTGGATTTCTCCCTGGTGCTGTGATTGAACTCAAAGAATTGCTGTTGGAAGAATTAACTCCGTTCACAATTACGACAGTAACTGAATGTCACTTGTGGGTTGTACCTGCTGCGAAATTTCGGGAATTAGTCACTCAATACCCCGAAATAGCTCAGGCTTTTTCGCGCCAATTGGCTCAAGAATTAGCTCAGGTAACATCTGCACTTGGCTATGAACAAGAACGTTCTATTGCCTTGCGTCCATATTTAGTTACCAAAGCGCAACGGGGGATTGTCGGTACAAGTCGTTATGCTGTGCGGCTGCGGGAGCAAATTCGAGAAGCGGCTGCTGACCGCAAATCAGTGGATATTTTCGGAGAACCAGGATTAGAAAAAGACAATATAGCAGCTCTCATCCACTTTGGTTCTCCCAAACGGCGAGAACCAATTATTAAAGTAAATTGTGGTATTCTGCAAACGAGCGGTGCAGATTTATTCGGTCGTACTGGCGGCAAACCAGGACTTTTGGAATGGTTGGGGGAAGGTACTCTAGTTCTCAACAACATCCAAGAATTGCCCGAAGAATTATTACCTGCGGTGACGGAGTTGCTCAAAACTGGTAAATATACCCCCGTCAGTCGTTCTGGAGAAGCATCTGAACCTCGTCCTAGTAAAGCCAGAATTCTGATTGTTTCAGAAAAAACTCAGCCGACAATTGAACGTTCTGTTGGTCACGTTATTAAAGTACCACCGCTACGGGTGCGGAAAGCTGATATTCAGACACAGGTTGAATATTATACTAGTCTCTACATTCGTTCTAGAGGCGTTCCGAAACCGCACATTACCCCAGAAGCTCTGCGTCGCCTCCAGTCTTATGATTTTCCTGGCAACCTCAAAGAATTGAAAAATCTGGTAGAAAGAGCGATTGTCCAAGCTGAGGGTGCAAATGAATTAACAGAAGAAATTTTCTGGCCAGCCGAAACGAAGAAAAAACGATTTCGGGTGAATCTGTTAAATGCCTATCCTCGTTTGCGGCGGTTTTTACGTAGTGACTGGTGGCCTGATCGCATTAATTATGGTTTTACTGCAACAGCTTTTGCGATCATTGTTGCAATACTATTTATTGGGCCACAAACCCGCGATCGCAATTTCGTCTTAAATCTATTTTGGGCTTGGTGGTGGCCTTTCTTCTTATTTCTCTTTCCCTTTTTGGGTCGTGTTTGGTGTTCTGTTTGTCCCTTCATGATTTACGGAGAAATTACTCAAAAGCTCTCTTTATGGCTGTGGCCTCGAAAACTCAAGCGCTGGCCCAGAGAACAAGCTGAGAAATGGGGCGGATGGTTCCTCTTTGGTTTATTTACCCTAATTTTCTTATGGGAAGAACTCTGGCATTTAGAAAATACGGCCTACCTCAGCGCTTGTTTGTTGCTGTTAATTACTGCTGGGGCGATGATTTTCTCAGCTATTTTTGAGCGGCGGTTTTGGTGTCGCTATCTCTGTCCCATTGGCGGGATGAATGGTTTATTTGCCAAACTCTCAATGACGGAACTCCGCGCCCAGCAAGGGATATGTTCTGCTAGTTGCACCACTTATCAGTGTTATAAAGGTGGGCCGCAAAAGGGCGAAGGCATGGAAACCAATGGATGTCCTTTATACTCGCACCCAGCGCAGTTAGAAGATAACAGAGATTGCGTACTGTGCATGACTTGTCTTAAAGCTTGTCCCCATCGTTCCGTCGAATTCAACTTGCGTCCTCCTGGAATTGAACTGTGGACAACTCATGTACCCCGCACTTATGAAGTTGCATTATTGCTTTTGCTGTTGGGTGGTATATATCTCCATCGCTTGCCTGAATTGCAATCTTGGTTAGGCTTACAACTGGATTTAACTGATTTTTGGCAACACTTGGGATTATCGCTGTTAGTGTTAATTGTCCCAGCAGCTTTTACCTTCGCGGCTTATGGCTTGCTCCAACTGTTCAACGCTAACCGTAAGCCTCGAAAATTTGTAGAGCTTGCATATAGCTATCTCCCATTAGTTTTAGGGGGAAACTTGGCTCACTATCTGCGTTTAGGCTTGGGCGAAGGCGGACGGATTTTACCTGTTACCTTTGCGACTCTTGGTTTGAGTGGTGAACAATTGCCAATATTAGTTGCTCACCCGGCTGTGATTGACTTTTTGCAAGGTGCAACGCTAATTTTCTCCGTGTTAATGACTATGTTATTAACGCAAAAGATTGCCAAGCAACCAGTGCGATCGCTCATGCCGCAACACCTAGCAGCTATTGGGTTGGGAGTTAGTATGTGGGCGATTATCGTCTTTTAAGCTTCACATCCTCCACCAGGCGGTTTCTAATCGCCTGGGCTAGGTGGAAAATGTCAGTTAAGAACATTCTTCCCTACGAACGTGATAGAAAATACTTATATGATTTATGATTTTTGACTCATAGTGTAAGGATTACAGATAATGCACGTTCTAAAAAGATCCATCAAACCAGCAACTTATATATCGTTTCTCCACATCTACCAAACTACTTGGGGGACTGCTGGTGATATTTGTTTAATCCGTGAATCTGTAGCTAATGATAGTACAGCCAAGTTTGTCGGGCACAAAATCGAGCTAGTAGTTCCAAGAGGATTAGAGCGCGATCGCATCGCCAATTGTCCAATAATTAAAGTTGCAGGTAATGTTGGCGACGGACATCCTAAAGAGCATCCGTTGGAATGGGAGGCTTATGAAGGTGTAAGTGAAGAAATAGCTTTAGCGGCTCTCAAACCTTGGGGCTTCAAGTTAATTCAACTCTAATGTGGCAAACTGACAAGCTCAACTTGGTTTCGTTCTTCTACTAAGATTATTTTCCCTTAGCGCCATCAGACATTGGCTCAAATGGAAAAATTCATCTAATAGACATAGGAGTGAAATGAATTATGCGTTGCCCGAAATCCTTAATAGGCAGAATTCATGAATAGTGCCTACGTCATTTTCACTCCTATGTCTAATGTACTAAACCAGGCTTCTAAATCGGCAATCGCCTGAAAATTCAATAATGCTTCACCAAGATTTTCTAATTGTTCTAAAGAGAGAGTTTCAATCCGGTTTAGTACCTCTTGGGGTAATTCTCCCACCCGTCGAGTAAGCTGACGGAGAATCAGCAATTGCCCTTCTGCTTTTCGTCCTTCTTCCCGTCCGCGTTGTTCGCCGCGTTGTTCGCCTTCAGCGAGAATTTCTTGATAAATTACTGACTCGCGCATCATACTCTCCCGAAATAATTGTCGAATCAAGTCTTGATTGTATTTTAACCCCGCTAAAATTTGGGTATACGCGGAAATTTCTGGTCGTTGTCTTGACTCAAGTTGATTAACTTTGACCACAACTTGTTGCAGAGGTTATCAAAGGATATTGACGAGGGACATAGAGACTAGATTTAATTAGTTGCTACTCTAATGTACTAAACCAGGTTTCTAAATCTGCGATCGCCTGAAAATCCAACAATGCTTCACCGAGATTTTCTAATTGCTCTAAAGAGAGAGTTTCAATACGGTCTAGCACCTCTTGGGGTAATTCTCCTACCCGTCGAGTAAGCTGACGGAGAATCAGCGCTCGTTCTCGTTGTTCGCCGCGTTGTTCGCCTTCAGCGAGAATTTCTTGATAAATTACTGACTCGCGCATCATACCCTCCCGAAATAATTGTCGAATCAAGTCTTGATTGTATTTTAACCCCGCTAAGATTTGGGTATACGCGGAAATTTCTGGTCGTTGTCTTGGCTCAAGTTGATTAACTTTGCCCACAACTTGTTGCAACAATGCTTGGGGTTGCGTAGTTGCCGCCAGTGGTGCTAAGGGTAACAAAGCTGCCTCATTGAGGAATAGTTCAGGATTTTCTTCCCATAAGCGAATCACGCGATATTCATGACGAGTAGTTTCGACACAGAAGACAGTTTCAATTACTGTTCCTGGTGCAGGGGGAAGCAATAATACGACAACTTGCGTTATTGGTAGACGATACAAACGATACAAGCGTACCCAATAATCTAGCATTCGCAGGGGTAGGGGTGGCGTAGATTCTAGTTTGGTTTGAAATTCCAGATGCAGAATGCGTCCTTGTAATTGTAAAAATGTGACATAATCAGCGCGAATTGGTTCAATACTCAATTCGGTTTTGAGAACTGTGACGGAAGTTTGCGGTGTTCCTAATACCCAACTGGCAAAGGTAGCAGGATGTTTTTCGGATAGTAGTTTGCAGAGGTTATCAAAAGACATTAGCGATCGCTAACAATTGAACGAGGTATTGTTATTATCTCGTGCAGTGGTTTGAGTAGGCGATGTCTACGATGGTCACTGAACGGCTGGTGAGCGGAGTCGAACCATGTCGTTCGCGCAGCGTCTCGTAAGAGAAGTGCGGGCTACGCCTACGCACCATCGCTCAAGGAAGCTCATTATTATACTTTGGGCGTATCTTTTTAAATTCCTGTACCTGTAATAATTACAGTAATATTCCATTTTTAGCTAGGTTGAGTTATCAGACGATAAAAAGATAACTGTAGCGGTTCCTGCTTGATTAGTAAAAAACCTAACTCCCTTCTCTTTCCCTATTAAAGAAATTACGAATTACGAACTTGTACTGAGCGTAGCCGAAGTATTACGAATTATACAAATGTATTTGCACATAATTAAAAAGCGATCGTCGCCCTTTTTCCTTTTTCCCTTTATCTTGCTTTTGATTCTCCTCTTCGCCCTGCCTTGGGCGAGTGCGAAAGAACAGCCCAAGCCGAAGCCAGAAGCGTGGCAGATTAACGGTATCATTGCTGCCCTTGATGATGGATATGACGGAGTAAAGGGATCTGCATTCGACAAATTAGCTGAATACGATCTCAAAGATTTAAAATCTTTGGGGAAGAAACTAGAGGATATTGCTCAAAAAGCTGCCAAAATTCTCAAGAATAAATCCGTTGACCTCTTTCTTCGTAGAGATGCAGCATCGGCATTAGGAAATCTGGGGGAGGCAGCCAAACCCTACGTCAAAGATATCCTCGACATCCTCAAGGATAAATCCGTTGACAAAGATGTTCGTTACGGTGCAGCACAGGCATTGGGAAATCTGGGGGAAGCTGCCAAACCCTACGTCAAAGATATCCTCGACATCCTCAAGGATAAATCCGTTGATCCAACTGTTCGTTCGTATGCAATAGAGACATTGGGAAATCTGGCAGAGGCAGCCAAACCCTACGTCAAAGACATCGCTGACATCCTCAAGGATAAATCCGTTGACAAAGATGTTCGTTCCAGTGCAGCAAAGGCATTGGGAAATCTGGGAGAGGCAGCCAAACCCTACGTCAAAGACATCCTTGACATCCTTAAGGATAAATCCGTTGACCCAACTGTTCGTTCCGGTGCAGCATCGGCATTGGGAAATCTGGGGGAGGTTGCCAAACCCTACGTCAAAGACATCGCTGACATCCTCAAGAATAAAACCGTTAACTCAAATGTTCGTAGAGGTGCAGCAGAGGCATTGGGAAGAATAGAACAATAAAACCTGAAAAAAATAGTTGTAATACAAGAAATCATCTATTAAAAAGGACAATCAGAATATGAACATTGACGATAATAAACATAATTTCTAAGTCTCGGTACTGATGAAGTCAAA
>NZ_JAVRBY020000071.1:34724-34984 GCF_034531035.1 Nostoc sp. DedQUE02
ATTTTCCGTGTCAAAGAGTGTTCTTCACGGGCATGAAAAGTCTTTGCCAACACGTGGCTCTTCCGATATCCCTACGTCAAAGACATCGCTGACATCCTCAAGGATAAATCCGTTGACCTCTTTCTTCGTTTATATGCAACAGAGACATTGGGAAATCTGGCAGAGGCAGCCAAACCCTACGTCAAAGACATCGATGACATCCTAAAGGCTATGACCTCAGAACACCTTTAGCGTTCAGGTGAGGCGTCGGCATTTTGAAA
>NZ_JAVRBY020000072.1:0-34240 GCF_034531035.1 Nostoc sp. DedQUE02
ATGGGTCAGCCACTTTATATAGTACATAAATACTATAAAATAGCGATCACGCTGTGCCAGTTGCGTAAGTCCTGTTTATGTAATAAATAAGCCAAAAATAGGGGCACTAAACTTTGCGCCCCGTCAACTATATATCAGTTGTTTTAGGATTTTGGCTGTGCAGCTTGCCTAACAACTTGTTCGTCCAAACCTAACGCTTGAGCTATCTGCTCAATACTTAAACCAAACCCTAATAAGTGGGGTATCATTTCTAACTTAGCTTCTAAATTACCTTCTTCAAAAACTTCTCGTTTACCTTCTTTTTTACCTTCTTCAAAAACATCTTGGAAAAATCTAGTTTGCCTCAAGTCATTTAATTCAAACATTTTTTTACCTCCTCCTGGCTCAATCACGGCAACTTGTAGATTAATATCGTTTCTATTAAACGCACTGTTAAACCTTCGCACACCCTATTGTTTTAGGATTTTGGTTGTGCAGCTTGCCTAACAAGTTCTTCGTCCAAACCTAATGCTTGAGCTATCTGCTGAATACTTAAACCCAACCCTAATAACTGAGGTATGGCTTCTAACTTACCTTCTTGCCTGCCTTCTTGCCTGCCTTCTTGCCTGCCTTCTTGCCTACCTTCTTGCCTACCTTCTTGCCTGCCTTCTTGTTTACCTTCTTGCCAGCCTTCTGCAAAAACATCTTGATAAAATCTAGTTTGCTTTAACTCATTTAATCCAAACATTTTTCCAATCTCCTCCTGGCTCAATCGCGGCAACTTGTAGATTAATATCGTCTCTATCAATTGTATAATTTCCCTAATAGTAGCGACATCTGGAATTTGCTGGCGGGCAATGTTGACTATTTCGATAGCTCTTGTTGTCGCAGTTGATTCGGGTTCGATGATGAGTTTAACTGTCTCTATGCCGATTGATGATGCTTCAATTGAGCTTAATTCGTCAAGATAGACGCGAGTAACTCGTTGTGAGTTGAGTAGTTCTGTATATCTCTCGGTATCTCCAGTATCAACACTGCGGTTGGGGTAGATGACAACACCACGCCAATTATTAGTTAATTCGGTTTTGTCAAGATAATTAAAGATTTCAGTAAATAAACGTGAGTAAAACTTTTTATCTGGTTGAAATTGCACTTCGGCAAAATAAATGGGTAGTTCTGCTGCATTTGGGAGGAAAACGCCATCGATTCTAAACGCTAGTTGTTTGACTTCGACTGAAGAAAATTGGTAAACACTAGCTAGTTGGGGCGGTTGGTTAATCAGTTCAAAGAAAGTAGTGGGAATACTCTGAAAGATCCGATAGAAGATACTGTCTGTTTTCAAAGTAGCTTGTTTTACAGTCGTTGATGAATATATTTTACACTTCGACGATCGCGTGGTGACTATTTTGATTACAATAAATATTATGTATGTCAACAATTCAATAAAAATATTGAAATTGTATAAGACGATGATACAAAAAGTATTTAAAAAATATTAGGTGTTTAAAACTGACATTAATATTAGCAATTTCCCCCTAGAATTTTAGAAATAGGGTGTTTTATAGTATTGTATTGAGCATGGCATAAGACATTGGCTATAGGGAACTAAGTTTTTTCCCTAGTTTCTCGTCTTTAATCCTAGCTCAAATAAAAAGGGGAATTCCGCCTAAAGGACTCGAAGCCTGCGTAAATCAGTATGGCCCATGATTAGATGCGTTTACGTATCTCAATCATTCGTGGGCGTTGACAGATTCAATTTCCAATTGGCTAGAGTACGGCAGAGTTATGACCCCCAGCATTACAGATTCAGCAGTGAAGGCTGCCATCGCAGCTGTTGCTTCAGAGTCAGCCTCAGCAGAAGAAAAAATCCAGATGCTGATTGAGATAGCACAGGGTTTTCAAAAAAAGCCCAAAGCTGCCCAAGACTTGCGAAATGCAGTTGGGTTATATTACCGGGCCTACGAAATGTGTGGTGAGGAGTATCCCCTATTAAAAGCCAGGGCCCAAGTAGGGATGGCGGGGACGTTACAGGCAATACCGGATGCTGATTACCAACTGTTGATGCAAGCGAAAGTCGGTTATGAAGAGGCATTACCGATTTTACAACAATTAGCTTTGCCAGAGGAAGTGGCAGAGACGCAGATGAATTTTGGGCTGGTGTTGCAGTCGCTAGTGCCATTTAATTTGGCACGGATAACCGACAGCATCCAGGCTTATCATGAGGCGTTGCGGGTCTTTACTTGGGAAGATTATCCTCAAGAATACGCGATTTTGTATAACAATATTGCGATCGCATACCTTTCTATGCCTTTAGCATCGGAACGGGAATACTTGCGTCAAGGGTTAGCTGTGCAATCATTTGAGGTGGCGCTAAAGCACATTAATTTGATTGACCATCCTAGAGAATATGTGATGTTGCAGAACAATTTAGGTAATGCTTTGCAATATCTAGTGAGTTCTCATCCTGTGGAGAATAATTTAAGGGCGATCGCAGCTTATGATGAAGCGTTAAAAGTGCGTAATCCCAAAGATACACCTTTAGAATACGCTAACACAATTTCCAACAAAGCCAACGCCCTATTCAACTTACCAGACGACCCCGAAAAACCAGAAGCTGGTAATCCTAACAATCTTTTGCAAGCGCGTATCTACTATCAACACGCTTTAGAAATATTTACGGAACACCAACAAATGGCACAAGCAGAAGTAGTAGTTCAAGCGCTACAAGACGTAGAAACAGAAATGAAAGGTTAGGAGTTATGAATTTCATTTAACTCCTATCACTTTAACAACGAGTAAAAAAACAGCATGAGAGATATTTTAACAACGCAAAATCTGATAAATTTTCTCACAAGTTTAGCAGATGGTGATTTGAACATAGCAACAGAATTAGTGTGGTTAATCATAGCAGCCGCCTTATCTATGGTCGGCGGTGCAATTGGTGGAATGCTTTTAGCCGGGAAAGATATAGGCTATCAGTTTTCAGCGATGCTTGGTGCATTATTTGCCCCTGCGGGTGTAATTCCCGCCATCCTCTTAGGGCTTGCTGCCTTAAATTTCTTGACAAATTATTAGGAGAAAAGATGTTAGAGATAGGTTGGTTTTCTGCCAAGTTATTTTTTAAAGGAAAGCTACTACGCGACCCTGTGTATTTTGTCAAGCAAACTACTATTGGTATTGCTGTAGGTTTCTTACTGCTAGTATCACTCGCACAAGCCCCGATTCCCTTCTACCTACCAATAATATTATCTAGCTTAGTAACGGGCATAATTATGCCATTTCTCCTCAAAGACTTCAAAATGAAGTAATTTGTCATTGATAAATAACCAATGACCAATGACAAATGACCAATGACAAATGACAAATGACAAATCTTGAAGAATTAGTTCAGGAAATTAATCGTTTTGAGGCAATTATATCCGATTGGGATGAAAGCCAACGGTGTGTAGCGGTAGGTTTAAAAAGGGCAATTGAAGCTTTGCATAAAGCTGCATTGACTAGCTTGATTAAAAGCCTGAAAGAAGAATCAATGCCAGCTTTGCGCCATGCAGTTGCAGATGAAGTAGTCTATGCAGTGCTACTGTATCACGAACTAGTCAAACCACCAAAACCTCCACTTTCACAACGAATTCAGACAGCCCTTGAAGAAGTTCGCCCAGGTTTAAAAAGCCATAACGGTGATATAGAATTAGTGGCAATTAAGCCACCAGATACAGTAGAAGTCAAATTAATCGGAACTTGCAGCAGTTGTCCGACTTCTACTTTAACTTTATCTCAGGGAGTAGAACAAGCAATCAAAAACCATTGCCCCGAAATTACCAAAGTAGTGGCAGTTAATAACAGTTCTACTGTTAACAACGCTAATTCTAGTTTAATCAGTCCATTTTCTGCAAAAATAACTTGTACTTGGATGAAAGTAGCGACCCTTGATGAAGTTCCTGAATTTAGTGTAGTGGCAGTACAACTTGCTGGTACTTCACTTATTTTACATCGTCAAGGTGCTACAGTAAAATGCTACCGTAATAGTTGCGCTCATCTTGGATCTCCCTTAGAAAAGGGTACAGTTGAAAACGGTATTATTACCTGTCCTGCTCATGGATTCCAATACAAATTAGAGACAGGTGAATGCTTAACTGCACCTGATATTTCGCTTCAGTCATATCCAGTTAAGATTAAAGGCGATAAGGTTTTTGTGAAACTGCAAAAATGATGATGCAAAGGTAACATTTCAGCAAATATACTTGGCGATTAGTCAATCACAGCTACTTTGCTTTTTCATTTCAGTAGTTCGCGCATTGATTCTAGTCTTTTGTGCAAGCAAAATGCCTGAATACTTTCTCAATATCTTCAAATTAATTCTCATTTGTGTAATTCAGATATTGATTTTAGTGTTTTGAGAAAGTAAAAAGGCATATTACTTACTCAAAAGCAGCTTTTACTTATTCAAACCCCAGTTTGCTTACTCATTTTGGTGTTTTCCGCAAGCAAAATAAGCTTTTACTTACTCAAAAGCAGCTTTTACTTATTCATTTTGGTGTTTTCCGCAAGCAAAATGAGCTTTTACTTACTCATTTTGGTGTTTTCCTCAAGCAAAAGCAGCTTTTACTTTCTCAAACCCCAGTTTGCTTTCTCATTTCAGTACATCGCGCACTCATGCAAAAGATTCGCTATGTAGCAAAAGTTACTAAAATTGACTAGATTTTTTAAAATTGATTAATACAGAAGTCGATTAAAGGTTTTAACTTAATTTGAAAAAAGCATAATGCAAAACCGTTACTGTTGTTACACGCTAATCAACATTAATGTTTTTAAATAATTATTAGCGTCTATTTGCGCTTCATGGATATCCCAATCATAAGTAATCCCATATCACAATTACCGCTAGAAGCAACAGAAATTTCTCAATATTTGCCTCTATCACCTCAAGGTGCAGAGGTAATTTTAGGTAACATTATAGAACCAGAACAATTAGTCATACCAGTAGCGCCCAATGCCACAAATATGTTTGGGCCTCGTGGTGCTTGTTTGTTATCAAAAACTGGCCCATTATGGGTATCAGATACAGGACATCATCGATTATTAGGATGGGAGAATTTACCCACAAGAGATAGTCAACCGGCTGATTGGGTAATTGGACAACCTGATTTTTATCATGAAGGACAAAATGCTAAAAGTACACCGGGAAGGGCAACTTTAAGTGTACCAACAGGGATTTGTGCTTGCGGTGAAGGGTTAGCTGTAGCAGATGCTTGGAATCATCGGGTTTTGATTTGGAAAAGCTTACCAAAAGATAATAATGTTCCAGCAGATTTGGTATTAGGACAAGTTAATTTTACTGACAATGAATCAAATCGAGGAAATCAGCAAGCATCTGCTAATACAATGCACTGGCCTTATGGTGTTTACTATCATCAAGGACGGCTATTTATTGCTGACACTGGTAATCGAAGAGTATTAATTTGGCATCAATTACCAACAGAAAATGGTCAACCTGCTGATTTAGTTTTGGGACAACCAGATATGATATCTCGCAATGAAAACGGCGGTGATTCTCCAACCGCAGCGAGTATGCGTTGGTGTCACGACATCGCCTTTTGGGGAGAAAATCTGGTTGTCAGCGATGCAGGTAATCACCGAATAATGATTTGGCAAGGAATACCAACAGAAAATAATACTCCTTGTGCGGTGGTTTTAGGACAAAAAAGCTTTAATTTTGTGGAAATGAATCAAGGTGTTTATTATCCTAGTGCTAGTAGTTTAAGTATGCCTTATGGTGTGGCGGTGGCTGGAGATTGGTTAGTAGTTGCAGATACTGCTAATTCTCGTTTATTAGGATGGAGAAAGCCAGAATCAATTTTATCACTGCAAGGTGTAATGGCAGATGGGTTAGCAGGACAAATAAATTTTCAAAGTAAAGGTGAAAATCGTAACTTCGGACTACCGAAACGAGATAGCTTGAATTGGTGTTACGGGATAAAAATTTGCGGTAATACAGCAGTGATAGCTGATTCTGGAAACAACCGAATTTTGTTGTGGCAGTTTAACTATGCCGACTGAAGAAATTAGAGTTCGCGGTATTGTTCAGGGAGTAGGCTTTCGTCCTACCGTATATCGTCTGGCTAAAGCTTGCGGTTTGCGTGGAGATGTTTGTAATGATGGTGAAGGTGTATTAATTCGGGTATCTGGTAGTGAGGAAGCGTTAACAGAATTTGTTGCCAGATTGCAAACAGAATGTCCGCCACTAGCAAAAATTAACAAACTAACTAGAACTCCTTATGAAGATGAACTTAAATTTGATAATTTTGTGATTTCTACTAGTGTCAGTAATGCCATTAAAACAGAAATTACTCCTGATGCAGCCACTTGTCCCCAGTGTCAAAAAGAAATATTCGACCCTTTCAGCCGCTTTTATCGCTATCCCTTTACTAACTGTACTCATTGCGGCCCCCGTTTGAGTATTATTCGTGCGATTCCTTATGACAGAAGCAATACCAGTATGTCTGCGTTTGCTATCTGTCCCGAATGTGCAAAGGAATACCACGATGTTGAAAATCGGCGTTTTCACGCCCAACCTGTAGCTTGTCATGCTTGCGGCCCTTCAGCTTGGTTAGAACGTGCTGACGGTAAATCGGTTACTGCTTCCATGTTTTCTATGCTAGATGATGTGGATGCCGTTTGTACCTTGTTGCAAAAAGGTGAGATTGTCGCAATTAAAGGTTTAGGTGGTATTCATCTAGCTTGCGATGCAACTCAAGAAACTGCTGTACAAAAACTACGTCAGCGAAAAAAGCGTTATCATAAACCTTTTGCTTTAATGGCGCGAAATATTGAGGTAATTGAAGAATATTGCAGTATCAACGCCAAAGAAAAAGAATTATTAACAAGTTCTGCTGCACCAATTGTTTTATTACAAGCAACAGGTAAAAAAGTAGTAGCGCCATCGATAGCATCAGGGCAAAATACTCTGGGTTTCATGCTACCTTATACGCCGTTGCATCATTTAATTCTGCGGCGGATGAATCGCCCAATTGTTTTAACAAGTGGCAATCTTGCTGATGAACCACAATGTATTGATAATGACGAAGCAAGAGAAAAATTAGGGACAATTGCTGATTATTTTCTCTTTCACAATCGAGAAATTATTAATCGGGTAGATGATTCGGTTGTGCGTGTTGTCGGTGATAAAGTTCAAACAATTCGCCGTGCCAGAGGATATGCACCAGCATCAATTAGTTTACCACTGGGATTTCACAAAGTACCGCAAATTTTAGCAATGGGTAGTGAGTTAAAAAATACCTTTTGCTTATTGGGTGAAAGAGAAGCAATTCTCTCTCAACATTTAGGAGATTTAGAAAATGCTGCTGCTTTCAACGCTTACCAAGAAAATTTAAATTTATACTTAAATTTATTTGAGCATCAACCAGAAGTAATCGCCATTGATAAACATCCTGAATATCTCTCAAGTAAACTTGGTAAAGAACTTGCAGACAAAAATAAAATCAAAATTTATCCCATTCAACATCATCATGCTCACATTGCTGCTTGTATGGCAGAAAATGGGATTTCTCTAGATTCACCTCCAGTATTAGGTATAGCTTTAGATGGTTTAGGTTACGGTGATGATAGTACACTCTGGGGTGGAGAATTTCTGTTAGCAGATTACCGAAATTTTAAACGACTCGCAACATTTAAACCAGTAGCAATGATTGGTGGCGAACAAGCTATTTATCAGCCTTGGCGTAATACTTATGCCCAATTAGTAGCTGCTAATCTTTGGAATGATTGCGAACAAAAGTATCTTGACTTAGAAATAGTAAAATTTCTGAAAAACAAGCCACTTCAACTACTAAATCAGCTTATAGAGAAAAGAATTAACTCTCCTCCAGCTTCATCAGTGGGGCGATTGTTCGATGCAGTGGCGGCGGCTATCGGTATTTATAGAGAAGAATGTAGCTATGAAGGACAAGCTGCGATCGCACTTGAAGCTATAGTAGATGTTAGCAGCTTAAATAATGATAAAGAAACGCTAATATATCCTTTTAACTTTAGCTTTTCAGATAGTATTTATTGTATAGACCCGCGCCCAATGTGGCAAGCTTTGCTAAATGACTTGCAGCAGCAGATTCCACAGCCAGTTATAGCTGCCAAATTTCACCAAGGTTTAGCTAACGCCATTGTGGAAATGATTAAGCATCTTTCTCAAGAAAATCTGATTCATCAGGTAGCTTTAACAGGAGGAGTATTTCAAAATTGTATATTGTTAGAGCAAGTTACCAAACGATTACAAACATTGGGAATAAAAGTACTGACTCACAGCCTAGTTCCAACTAATGACGGCGGTTTATCTTTAGGACAAGCAGTTATTGCAGCCGCACAATTAATACATGAGAGTTGATATTTTACAATCTTTTTCTCACAAATAATTCTCTCTGTACCCTCCGCGCCTCTGCGGTAGCCTGCGGCAAGCCGAAGCGTCTACGTTTATCTTCAAGAATCAAAAATGTGTTTAGGAATCCCCGGACAAATTATAGAAATTACCAACGTTAACCATAAACTAGCCCTAGTTAACATTGGTGGTGTAAAGCGAGAAGTAAATATTGCTTGTATCGTAGATGAACAACATCCCCCCGAAGCTTGTATTGGAGATTGGGTATTAGTTCATGTTGGCTTTGCCATGAATCGAATTAACGAACAAGAAGCAGTAGAAACATTACAACTCCTCCAAGAATTAGCAGCAGCACAAGCAGGGATTAGTACTTAAATAATAGACCACGTAAAGGAAAACTTTAAAACTCATTTCCTTCTTTTTTCTTTCTTCCTTCGCGCCCTTTGCGTCCTTTGCGGTTCGTTAAAAAAAATCCCCACCACAAAAGCGAAATTAACTGATACACATCTTATGAAATATGTTGACGAATTCCGCGAACCGGAAAAAGCAGAAGCGTTATGCCGCGAAATCGCCAAATTAAGCCATCAGCTAGAAAAACCCATCAAAATTATGGAAGTATGCGGCGGACATACCCATTCCATATTTAAATACGGCATCGAAGAAATATTACCCCAAACCATTGAACTAATTCATGGGCCTGGTTGTCCAGTATGCGTTATGCCAAAAGGGAGATTAGATGATGCGATCGCAATCTCCCAAAATCATAACGTCATTTTTGCCACCTTTGGCGACGCAATGCGAGTTCCCGGTTCCAAAACCACTTTACTGCAAGCTAGGGCACAAGGTGCAGACATCCGTATGGTGTACTCTCCCTTAGATAGCCTGCAAATTGCAAGAGATAACCCCGACAAAGAAGTAGTCTTCTTCGCGTTAGGCTTTGAAACCACAGCCCCCAGCACCGCCTTCACTATTCTGCAAGCAGCAGCCGAAGGAATTCATAACTTTAGTATGTTTTCTAATCACGTCCTCGTGATTCCCGCCCTCAAAGCACTATTAGATAATCCCGATTTACAACTGGATGGATTTGTTGGGCCTGGTCATGTGAGCATGGTAATTGGCACTGACCCTTATGAATTTATTTCCCAACAATATAATAAGCCAATTGTCGTCTCAGGATTTGAACCCTTAGATATTCTCCAATCAATTTGGATGCTATTGCAACAGCTAGTAGAAAATCGTTGTGAAGTTGAAAATCAATACAACCGAATTGTCCAAAAAAGTGGAAACACAGTAGCCCTACAAGCCATAAATAAAGTTTTCGCCGTTCGAGATAGTTTTGATTGGCGCGGCTTAGGTGACATTCCCTATTCAGGATTACAAATCAAACCTGAATATGCTCAATTTGATGCCGAACTTAAATTTACCATTCCTAACCTGAAAGTAGCCGACCATAAAGCTTGTAAATGTGGAGAAATTCTCAAAGGAGTCTTAAAACCTTGGGAGTGCAAAGTATTCGGTACAGCTTGCACACCAGAAACACCCATTGGTACTTGTATGGTATCTTCCGAAGGTGCTTGTGCAGCCTATTACAAATATGGCCGACTCTCCACCATTGCCAAAAGAACAATCACCCAAAAACCAAAAATAACTCAAGAACCTCTCCCCGCCTGCGGCTTCTCCTCAGACTAAATACTCTGCGTACCTCTGCGCTTCCCTCTGCGTCCCTTTGCGTTAAAAAAAATTTTAATATGAATATTCCGCCCCAAAACTCAATAAAAAATCCCCTATTTCAAAAAATAGAACAAGTCCGCCGTCGCCAAGCTAAAGTGCAAGACACTCATATAACTCTCGCACATGGTAGCGGTGGAAAAGCCATGCGTGATTTAATAGACGAAATCTTTGTCAGCAATTTTGATAACCCAATTCTTTCACAACTAGAAGACCAAGCCAGCTTCAACCTAACCCCTCTCCTCCAACAAGGAGACAGACTCGCATTTACAACAGATTCTTATGTTGTAGACCCGTTATTTTTCCCAGGTGGTGATATAGGAGAATTAGCTATAAACGGCACAGTTAATGATTTAGCTGTAAGTGGTGCTAAACCTTTATATTTAACTTGTAGCGTAATTTTAGAAGAAGGATTACCAGTAGAAACCTTGCGACGTGTTGCAAACAGTATGAAAGCAGCCGCAGAAAAAGCAGGTATTCAAATTGTCACTGGTGACACAAAAGTTGTACATCGTGGTGCTGCCGATAAACTCTTTATTAATACTGCTGGTATTGGTATCATCCCGCGAGGAATTAGTATTTCCGCCCAAACTATTAAACCTGGAGATGCAATAATAATTAATGGTGAAATAGGCAATCATGGGACAGCCATTTTAATTGCCCGTGGAGAATTAGCCTTAGACACTAATATTGAAAGTGACTGTCAGCCGTTGCATAGTTTAGTAGAAACTATTCTCCATGTATGTCCCCAAATTCATGCTATGCGAGATGCTACACGCGGTGGTTTAGCGACAGTATTAAATGAATTTGCCCTTAGTTCAAATGTGGGAATTCGTCTATACGAAGAATCTATTCCAGTGCGGGAAGAAGTCAACGGAGTTTGCGAAATTCTCGGTTTAGACCCGTTGTATTTAGCTAATGAAGGTAAGTTAGTTGTAGTGGTTCCAAAAAAGAATGCTGAAAACGTTTTATCAGCTATGAAATTACACCCAGCAGGTAAAGATGCTTGTATTATTGGCGAAGTTATTCCTTCACCCCCAGGTATCGTATTATTAAAAACAGCTTTTGGTGCTGAAAGAATTGTGGATATGTTGGTAGGCGACCAATTGCCAAGAATTTGTTAATTTTTAATAGATTTTATAGTATGCACGAACTTGGAATTACCCAAAATATTGTCGCAATTGTGACTGAAAATGCTAAAGGCGCAAAAGTGCAGCGAGTTTTATTAGAAATTGGCAAACTTTCAGCCATTATGCCCGACGCAATCCGATTTTGTTTTGATATTTGCACTCAAGGTACAGTTTTAGAAGGAGCGACATTAGAAATTTTGGAAATTCCCGGCTTAGGGCGATGTCGCCAATGTGGTGCAGAAGTTTTTTTAGATAAACCATTTGGAATTTGTAATTGCGGTAGCGTGCAATTAGATTTAATTACTGGTGAAGAACTTAAAATTAAAGAAATAGAAATAGAGGAATTATGTGTGTAACTTGCGGTTGTTCTGATGATGGTGAAACTCAAATTATTAATTTAGAAACAGGTGAAGCTGAACATCATCATATTCACACTTTACCAGATGGAACTGTTATCACTCATTCCCACAGTCATGATCCTCATATAGAAGCGTCTCAAATTCATGCCAAAATACACAATACAACCATATCTTTAGAGCAGGATATTTTAGCAAAAAATAACTTGCTAGCTGCCCAAAACCGAGGATGGTTTAAAGGTCGAAATATTCTTGCTTTAAATTTAATGAGTTCTCCTGGTGCTGGGAAAACAACTCTTTTGACGCGAACCATTAATGATTTAAAAAATCAATTATCTATCAGTGTCATTGAAGGCGACCAAGAAACGGCTAACGATGCCAAAAAAATTAAACAAACAGGTTCTAAAGTTATCCAAATCAATACTGGAACAGGTTGTCATTTAGATGCATCAATGATAGAGAGGGGTTTACAACAACTGAATCCGCCATTAAATTCAGTTGTGATGATTGAAAATGTCGGAAATTTAGTTTGTCCAGCTTTATTTGATTTAGGAGAACAGGCAAAAGTTGTAATTCTTTCTGTCACGGAGGGAGAAGATAAGCCGATAAAATACCCGCATATATTCCGTGCTAGTCATGTAATGATTCTCACGAAAATTGATTTACTGCCTTATGTAGATTTTGATGTGCAAAAATGCATCGAATATGCTAGACAGGTAAATCCCCAAATTCAGATTTTTCAGGTTTCTGCAACTACTGGTGTAGGGTTGGATAATTGGTATAAATGGGTAACTGAAAAGGTAGTAGGATAATTGCTGAAGCGATGCCTAAGGTGGTCACTGAGCTTGCCGTACCCCTCCGGGGAAGCAAGCTACGCGCAGCGTCTCGTAGAGAAGTGCGGGCTACACCTACGCACCATACATGAGAAACTATTTATAGCAATCTGATTTGATTTATGAAATTATTTGCGTAGTCAGGCAAGAGGCAATAGGCAATAGGCAAGAGTGTAAAATAACTTACACCCGGAAGTAAAAAATAATTTCTGGGTATAAGTTTGTTGGCTTTGAATTATAAACTTATCACACTAATTTATCCAAAATTCTAGATAAGCTGGATATCCAAACTAACCGCGAAATTAGCAGGCTTATTCTCAAGAGTCGCAAATTGAGTTCCTTGGAATAACAACGCACCAGTCGCGTCATTGTAGCTGAAACTATTGGAGTCAGTAATACCAAATCCAATTTTAGAAATCTGAATCTTGTCACCTTCGACTCGACTGAAATCCTTGATAACGTCAAGTCCTTCAAGCTTAGAATTGAAAACAAACTGATCTGCGCCAGTACCACCAGTGAGAATATCATTGCCAACTCCGCCAACAAGGATGTCGTTGCCAGCGCCACCATTGAGGATGTCATTGCTAGCAGTACCACGCAGTACATCAGCGTATTGTGTGCCTGTAATTTCAAATCGCTCAATATTGCTGTAGTTGAGTACAGGATTGCCAGTAAAGCGGCTGAATATTGCATTTTGACCCTGGTACGCCACATCAATTCCAGCACCATTGTTTAACTGACTGTAGTCTGCAACTAGAGTATCAGTGCCAGCGCCACCATTAACAATCCCATCTGTATCAGTGATTATGTCATTGCCATCGCCACCGTTGAGGGTATCATAGCCAGCACCACCAAAAAGCAGGTCATCACCAGCGCCGCCATTGAGGATGTCATTGCCAGCAGCACCACGCAGTACATCGGCATATTTTGTGCCTGTAATTTCAAATCGCTCAATATTGCTGTAGTTGAGTACAGGATTCCCGGTAAAGCGGCTGAAGATTGCATTTTGACCCTGGTATGCCACATCAATTCCAGCCCCATTACTCAACTGGCTGTAGTCTGCAACTAAAGTATCAGTGCCAGCACCACCATCAACAATCCCATCTGTCTCGGAGATTCTGTCATTGCCATCTCCACCATACAAGCTATCGAAGCCGGTTCCACCATATAGGTTATCGTTGCCAGTTCCACCATCTAGGATATCGTTACCAGCTCCACCAAGTAGGTTGTCATTACCTTCTTCGCCATAAATTCTGTCGTTTTGAGATTTACCTGCTAGGTAATCATCGCCTCCTTTTCCAGACAGCAACCAAGGTTGTCCATCATCATCAGCTATGAAAGTGTTGTTAGAATTATCACCAGTGTATGTTCCCATTTGAATTTCTCCTTAATTCTTGAAAATAATGTTTTCGATGAGGCGGTAAACCTCGTTTTAAGTTGGGAAATGTCCTGTTTTTGGGTGCTTTACCCTTTCGTTTTTCAGGACTCCTCTACTTTAGGTTTGTAGCCCGATCGCGTCGATGGAGATAAGTTATGGAAAGTTAAGGAGATAATTAAGTCGAATTCTTCTAAAAAATTAAGGTTCAAGAAGAAGACAAGCACGAGACCTCTTGCAAAAGTGCTTTTTGCACTCTTGGGGGAAAAGGGTAAAGGTTAAAGGGGAAAGGTGAATTAAAACCTTTCCCTTTCCCCTTTCCCGACTTTTGCCAAGAAGTCTACGGTATCTGGAAAACCTCTCTCTACGGTGTACTTGTAACTCTCTTGACTTGCATCTTGATTGCATCGACATGCACATCAATTGCATCGACCTACACATCGATTGCATCAACTTGCACATCGATTGCATCGACCTGCACATCGATTGCATCGAACTGCACATCAATTGCATCGAACTGCACATCGATTGCATCGACTATTGTTTGCGTAATTTCTGACTCAAATCTCGAAAGCACCTAAAACTTTGAGGACATCTTTTTGAGCTGTGGTGATTCCTGTTACGCCTGTAATATTGGTTCCTTGGTAAGGTCTGTCAGGATTAAGTGTTTTTAAAGATTCACCCGTTTGGGCATCCCAAATCTGAATAGTTCCGTTTTGGCTGCCGCTAGCGATCGCACAATATTTTGTAAAATTGCCAAATGCGATATGCGATCGCATTGCATGAGGCATGACAGGCAGCACTTTCAGACAAATCCCTGTATGCCTATCCCAAATTCTCACTGTTTGGTCTAAGCTACTAGTTGCCAAAATATCACCTTCTGCACTAAAGGCAACTGACCAAACACTATTACTGTGTCCCTGAAAAATATTGAGACATTCACCTGTATTAACCGACCACAGGCGTACTGTTTCATCTTCACTAGCACTACTGAGGATTTGCCCATCTGGACTAAAAGCGATCGCTTGGACTCTACTAGTGTGTCCTTGTAAAATTTGGAGACATTCACCAGTGGAAATCGACCACAGACGAATGGTTTGGTCTTCACTACTGCTAGCGACTATTTCACCATTGGGGCTAAAGGTAACACACCAAATCCAACTGGAATGACCTTGCAATATATTGAGGCATTTTCCTGTACTGACAGACCATAAGCGAATGGTTTGGTCGTCACTGCCGCTTGCTAAAATTTGTCTATCAGGACTAAAGGCAACTGATTGCACCCAATTTACATGACCCGTCAAAATTTGTAGACATTGCCCAGTGCTAACTGACCAAATCCGAACGGTGCGATCGGCGCTGCTACTGGCCAGCAAATCTCCATCTGGGTGAAACGCTACGGAAGTTACCCAGCCACTATGTCCGGTGAATTTTTTCAGGCAAATCCCGGTATTGACATCCCATAATCTTACAGTTTGGTCTGTGCTGCCACTGGCAATTTGACCATCTCCATTAAAAGCAACTGAAAATACTGAATTACTATAGCCTTTTAAGGTTTTAAAGCATCTGCCTGTAGTAACATCCCATAGCTTTACGGTTTGGTCTGTGCTACCACTGGCAATAGTTTGACCATCTGCATTAAAAGCAACTGAAAATACAGAGTTGGTGTGTCCTGGTAAAATATTCAAGCATTGCCCTGTAGTAGTTTCCCAAATTCTCACAGTTTGATCGTCGCTGGCGCTAAGTAGCATTTGGGCATCGGGACTAAAGACTACTGACCGGACGCGATCGCTATGTTCTTGTAATATATTGAAGCACTTGCCAGTACTAACTTCCCAGAGTCGAATTGTGAAATCGGCACTGCCACTGGCTAGGGTTTGACTATCTGGACTAAAAGAAAGTGACCAAATGCGATCGCTATGTCCTTCTAAAATGCGATCGCATTCTCCATTAATTTTCCAAAGTCGAATTGTGAAATCGGCACTGCCACTTGCTAAGGTTTGACCATCTGGACTCCATGATACTGAAAGAATTCGATCTGTATGACCCGACAAAATTTTGTAACAGTCCCCAGTGTTGACATTCCATAATCTTACCGTTGGTTCATCGCCTCCACTAGCAAGCATTTGACCATCGGCACTAAAGGCAACTGACCAAATTGAACTCCTGTGTCCTTCTAACGTTCTCAGACATTTACCAGTGTTAACATCCCACAGCCGAATCGTTTTGTCGCTACTGCAACTTGCTAATAATTGCCCATCTGGACTAAAAGCAATCGACCAAACCCAACCTAAATGTCCGGCGAAATTGACAACAAGTTTCCCAGTTGCAACTTCCCAAAGACGAAGTTCACCTTCTGCATCTCCTGTAGCTAATAATGTTCCATCTGGGCTAAAAGCAATACCAGCAAACACCATACCAAAGGTTTCAGCAAAAACACACTGACTAAAATCAGAATATTCAAAATTAACATTATGCAAATTCACATCTTGTAAATAGGCTTGCCAAATTGTTAAATTTGAAAAATCGTAGTTAGTTAAAGTTGATTGCAGTTGACAAATTAAATTTAAAATATTACCGCCTGCATACCCAGTTTTGAGTGACGATGTACCTCGTATTTTGGTTAAACATTCACTAAGCAGGTTCTCAATTGCGAGTTTTTCGCTGGCTTCTATTAATAAGCGATCTAGTAATAAGCGTTCAAGAATAGGCTTCAGGATGAAACGAACTTGTGTTTCTCGCACATAGTCTTGTGCAGTAGCTTTGAGTAACGCATGAGTTTTGAACAGCAAATTTTTTTGCTCGGCATTTGTTTCTAAACCTGCTAAGATTTCTTGACAAACTTGAGCAACTAATTTCTCGGTGACATATTCCATTACCATCGGCTGAAGTGAAAATTGTGCCCGATGTTTTGCAATTAGAGAGCGCTGTTCTAACGATTCTAGAGCTTCAATTAAGTTCTGTGGTGATATAGGTGGAAAAATATCCGATCGCAGTTCTGCAAATGAAGCAGATTCACGATAGATAGCAAGCCAATAAATAACTGTTTTCTCAGATTCAGAAAGTCGCTCAAATTGTTGATAAATTAGATTGCGAATATTACCAAAAACTAACGTTTCCTGTTTAAGGAAATCAGAAATGCTGCCATCAAACAAGTTTTGAATCGTTGTTGCAATAATTTTCAATGCTAAAGGATTTCCTGCATAACCTTCAACTAACCGATTCCATTCTGCTTTTGAACCTTGGAAATTACCTTTTAACTGTAAAAGTTCTTGTGCTTCTGTTTTCTGTAATCCACCCAATTGAAAAGCTCGAACAGGTAAGCTTGCTCCTTCCAAAAGGCGAACTTCTAAAGGCTGATCTCTACTTGTTATAACTAAACAGCTTTGATGGCGAATTTCTCCAATTTGTTTAAATATTTCGCCATAAGCTTCATAACCTTCGAGATAAGATGATTTAGATTGCTCGTTGTGTTGTAAGATGGTCTCAATATTATCGAAAATTAGCAAACAGCGCTGCGATCGCAAATAATTCAACAGACGCGAAATTTTGCCTTCAACGCTTTCTGTATAATCAATTTCTTGTTTATTAGATAATAATTTTAATAACTCTGTTAATATCTCTTGTACAGGTGGTGCATTTCGCAGACTTCGCCAAATCACCCATTTAAACTCGCTCTGTAATTGTCGTGCCAGCTTTATAGAGAGGGAAGTCTTTCCCATTCCACCCATTCCTAACAAAGCTACAAGCCGACACCGATCAACCAAAATCCACTGCTCTAACTGAGCTAATTCTGTTTGTCTTCCGTAGAAAAAATCAACATCGATTGCATCTCCCCAATCTTGATGGGAAGTATTCGCTTCTGCAACTAGCATATCAGCAAATTTTGTTTGCGTTTTTCCTTCAATATTATCGAAGATATTCTCTTTATGTTGATTTGATTGGGTAGTTGTATTCTCTATTTTAAATCGGCGCTCGATTGCTGTTCTAAAACTTGTTTTATTAACTTTTTCTGCTAAAACTTCGGAAAGGAGTTTCCATAGCTTCGGGCCAACATCATGTTTTAAGTAAGCTGGAGAATAGCCGTAAATATCGGCAATGCGATCGTAACTTTGGCGTTCTAAAGACCAAGACTCACGCAACATAGCTTGTTGGAGATCGCTCAAATGAATTCTTGACTTGGCAAAAACGAGAGCGTCTGTAAATGCGAGGGCTTGATCAATATCCATTGCTGCGATCAACAAAAGTTAAATACACTTTAAATTCTATAAGTAGAATGGCATAATTCATTTATCAGAGAATAGCAAAAATAATATGCAATATTTTACAAATTCTTTACACAAGGCTTATGGTTCAATCATTAATTAGTCGAATTTGGGACTCGCTTTTACGCTTACTGTTACAGAGGATTACTCTTGTACTCACAATTATGTTGTGTGGAGCGATCGCTCTAGCAATTTCTAATATGTCTGCGCTTTCATCGAGCTTAATTGAATCCCAAGCAGTTCAAAATGCTGCCTTGAATATCCAATCATTAACTCAAGCATTTGACCTCTACAGCGCCGCAGCCGTACAGCGAGCTAAAGCCGTACCTGGAATTACCGTCACCCACTCTTACCTCAATACCAAGGGCGCAATTCCCTTACCCTCAACTTTTGCGATCGAACTTGGTGAGCAAATTAGTGAAAAAAATACCGAAATGTCTGTACGACTGTACAGTAACTATCCATATCCTTGGCGCAAAACCAAAGGGGGAGCAAGAGACGCATTTGAGCGGGACGCACTCAACTTCTTGAGAGAAAATCCTCGTCAAAAATTTTATCGCCTTGAGAAGCAAAATGGAAACACCACCTTGCGCTATGCACAAGCCAGCCTCATGAAACCAAGTTGCGTTACTTGTCATAACACAGATCCCACCAGTCCCAAGAAAAACTGGGAAGTAGGAGATGTTGCTGGAGCCTGGCAGATTTCTCAATCTCTCGATAATTTAATCACCAAAACCAACCAAAGTCTCCAAGGAACCTTCGCCATGTTAGGCGGTATATCAGTCTTAGGACTCTCAGGATTGACACTTGTTGTTGGGAAACTCCGAGAAAATGGCAGAAATTTAGAACATCGAGTCAGAGAACGAACCACAGATTTAGCAGAAGCCAACACTGAATTAGAGAAAAGAAACCAATTAATTCGCCAAGTTTTCGGACGATATTTAAGTGATACGGTTGTCGCTAACTTGTTAGAAAGCCCTGAAAGATTACAACTCGGTGGTGAACGACGCAAAATTACTATCCTCACTTCTGATTTACGAGGCTTCACTGCTCTCTCAGAACGCTTTCCACCAGAAGAAGTAATTCACATTCTTAACGTCTATTTAGAATACATGGCGGATGTGATTAATCATTACCAAGGTACTATTGATGAGTTTATGGGAGATGGCATTCTGGTATTATTTGGTGCCCCGATCGCAAAAGAAGATGATGCCCTCAGAGCCGTTACCTGCGCCTGTGCCATGCAATTAGCAATGGGTGGCGTTAATGAAAAGATGAAAACCCTCGGCTGGCCACCATTAGAAATGGGGATTGGTATTAACACAGGTGAAGTTATAGTCGGCAATATTGGTTCCGAGAAGCGGACTAAATATGGAATTGTAGGTAGTCAAGTAAATCTCACTTATCGCATTGAGTCATATACTAGTGGCGGTCAAATTCTGATTTCAGAGCAGACTTTCAAAGAAGTAGAGTCAAGCGTCAAAATTATTGGACAAAAGCAAGTTCAGCCGAAAGGTGTGAGCCAACCAATTACTATTTACGAAGTATATGGTGTGGGTGGACGATACAATCTTTATTTACCCAAAGAAGAAGAAATATTTTTCCCTGTTCCTCAAGAAATTCCGCTTCTATACACTATTTTGCATGACAAACAAATGGGTAATGCAGTTTTTTCAGGACGTTTAATTAAACTATCAGCAAAAGGAGCCGAATTACAAGTAGATATTCCTCATGAAGTACCACCTAAATTAACTAATATTAAAATTAATCTTTTCATATCTCAAAAATCAACACAAGTGAGCGAAGATATTTATGCCAAAGTCTTAGAAAAACTAGCAAATACAGGAAGCTTTTATATTCACTTTACGAGTATTCCTCCAACACTAGTAACTCAGTTGGATAATCTCTATAAGATGATTTCTCAAAACCCTAATTAAGCAGAGACAAATTAATACGCTGTAGCATAAATTTGCTTACCTTTAACAAATGTAAAATTCGCACTGCAACTGACAAAGCCAACACAGTTAGTCGTTGAATGGCAGCGATCGCCTCTAACTGGGTAGCTTCGAGATTTAAACCAACACTTTTGTTCAACTCACTGTAATAACTGTTCCCACACTCTCATTGGCCAATCTATCTACCGCACACACCGCATAGGTTCCCGCTTGTTGGACGGTAGCAAAGGTTGTACCAGCAGACAAAATTCGTTGAATTGTCCAAGTATCGCCACTCAGCCGATAAAGTGTCCAGGAACGAACTGGCTGATTATCTCCAGGCTGCCAACTTAGTTTGCGATTATTGACTTGTAATCCAATTGGTGGAGGGGGTGGTGTCGTATCTTGCCAAGGCAAAGTTGGCGGCAGAGCAGGTTTGTTATAAAGCAGACTTTGGAATTTATCAGCAATTCCCTGACTATTTTCTGTCAAAACACTGAGATTAAAAAAGATATTCCCCAGTGACAACTGTCCAGCTTGGCTACGACTAATTTTCACCTGCTTTTCAATTTCATCACTCTCCCGACTCTTGTTGCTTGGTTCTGTCAGATTGTTACCAGCATAAACGTGTCTTTGCTTTGTATTTACTTCTGTCCACCACTTTAGCAACGCCGAATAACTTTGTTGTGGTTGGTCTGTGCGCCAGTAAAGCTGAGGCGCAATATAATCAATCCAGCCTTCTGCTAACCATTTCTTCGAGTCCGCATACAGGACGTTGTAAGCATCTAACCCAGTAATGCCAGCAGGTTGTCCGGGGCGATAAATCCCAAAGGGACTAATACCAAATTTCACATCGGGTTTGGTCGCTTTAATTCCCTGCCAGAGGCGCTGTACCATTCTGTTAACATTGTCCCGTCGCCAGTCGCCAAGGCTGAGTGTACCACCACCGGCTTTATATGCAGCGTAGGTTTTATCATCGGGGAAAGCTTGCCCCTCAATGGGATATGGATAGAAATAATCATCTAAGTGAATGCCATCAACATCGTAGCGCTTCACTACATCGAGAATTACGTTGTAAGCTCTATCCTGAACTATTTTCAATCCTGGGTCCATCCAGCGTTGAGTTTTCCACAAATAAACGCTTTCTGGATTGGTAGCTGCGATGTGGGGACGGACTGTTTTGGCTGGGTTGGTGGAAGTGCTAGCGCGGTAGGGATTAAACCAAGCATGGAGTTCAAGATTATGCTTATGACATTCTGCGATCGCAAACGCTAAAGGATCGTAAAATGGTTCTGGCGCTTGACCCTGAGTTCCTGTAATCCAAGCACTCCAAGGCTCTAATTGAGATTCATACAAAGCGTCTCCCTCTGGTCGCACCTGGAAAATCAGGGCATTGAAGTTTAACGCTTGTAATTTAGTAATAATTTCGGTAAGTTCTGCTTTTTGTTGAGCAACAGAAAGTCCCGGTTTGGAAGGCCAATCACCATTCCATACAGATACTACCCATGCCCCCCGAAACTCCCGGCTATGATTTACCTTAACACTACCGACAGGTGTTGGTGTTGGTGTGGGTATTGGTGTCGGTTTTGGGATAGGTGTCGGCGTGGGCGTTGATATTGGCGGCTGTACTAGGTAACTAGAGGTAATTTTTTCTGCCTTACCTAAATAAACTAAAGCTTGATAAATAATCACTGCCACATCTGCACGGGTGGCTGCGAGATTAGGATTGAGTAATTTAATATTTGGGAAACTAACCACCAATCCAGCGCTGGTGGCAATAGCTACGTGATTTCTACCATACTCAGGAATCTGAACAGAATCTTGATAAATTTGTGGGAGTTGTGAGAGGAGGTCAGGTTTTACCTTAGTGGCAATTTCTAAGCCTCCTACCAAGGAAACTAAGACTTCTACTCTGGTAATTCGGTTAGCGGAACGGAAAGTTTTATCAGGAAACCCGCTAAGAAATGCTTTTTCGTAAGCTGTTTGAATGGCGGTTGCTGCCCAATAATTAGTGGGTACATCAACAAAGGGGACATACTGCCGCTTTTTGGAAACTGTTCCAAATGCGTTGGCGATGATGGCGGCAAATTCAGCACGGGTAACAGAGTTATCGGGGCGATAAGTGCCGTTAGGCAACCCATTGACAATACCGCGTTGGGCTAAGGCTGTAATAAATAAGCGTGCCCAATGGTTTTGAATATCCGAAAAGGGAGTAGCAATAGATACCATTGTTGAAAAGCAGCTAGCTGGCCTTGATTTTGATTTCCTTAGCTAATTTAGCAATATCAGAGCGATCGCTGCTGCAATATCTTAGTAAACTGTCACTACTCAAGTTTGGGATTGGGGATTGGGCACAACCCTTCGGGTAGGAAAAAGGGAAAAGGGAAAAGGGACAAGGAGGGAGCTTTCCTTTCCCCTTTCCCCTTTGCCCCTTGCCCTTTCCCCTTTGGCGTTGCAATCTCCCCATTCCCTATCTACTAAGTAGGATTTGCAGCTTCATTAGTAGGATTCAACGCAGAACGCGCATTCAATGACAGCATTACGCGGGAAATTCCGGTGAAAATAATGCTGACACCAACTAGCGTGCCAAGAAGCCAAGGTGCATTGAAGGGCCACTGGAACCAAATCATCACACCTAATATCAGCGTAATAATCCCATCACCTAGTATCCACGTCCAATTTTCTTGCGGACGTAACCGGAATGCGAGAATTAACTCAAATGTGCCTTCAGCTAGCAAAAAGCTGCCAAGCAACAGAGTTAGTGTGAGTACACCTGTAAAAGGATAAACAAACAGCATGATGCCGGTTGCAATATAGAGTCCGCTCAATAGAAGTTTCCAAATAAAACCTCCTTGGTGACGGGTTTGAGTGGCATAAACTAGTTTTGTAAATCCGGCGAAAATCAAAATCACCGCAATCCAAGTTTCGGCAAATAAGGTCGAGAGACTAGGCGCTGCGATCGCAATCACCCCTAAAATACTCAGGAGAATACCACTTATCAGCGACCCATTAAGATCCTTCTTAATATCTCTAGAAACATCGGTTGTCATACAAATCTTTCCCCTATTCTTAGACTAAACTCTACATTTAGGTTAGGGAATTTCTCAGTAACAGGCCATGAACCTTAAGATAGACTCATCAGTATTAACTTCATTGCGATCGTGACTCAAATTATCCACTCTTGAGACACCAAACCCATCATTTGATCACATAATCCTCATAAGAGTTCTGCAAGATTACTTAGGCGCTCATAAACAGAAATGAGGCGATCGCCTTCAAGTTCAACAGAAGTATTTGGATAATTCTGAATGGCTCCAAGTAGTGTAACTTCACCATTTTCTTTAATAGATGTACTTAAAGCACTTCGCAGCGCCTGCTGATCTAGTTGCCCTGCGGGAGGATGAACTACTTCACCAATTTGGTTAACTAAAATTGGCCCAGCCCAACTAGATAGTAAGTTATTTAAAAAGGCAGCATCGGCTTTTATTGGGGCTTTCAGTGCCTTACGAGCTACTGCGGGGTCTTGTTTGGCAGCCTGCAAATAAGCTGCCAATGTCGGCGTAGTTTTGCCAGTTTCTGTAAACTGAGTTAATTCTTCAACAGATACTTGCCCCTGAAAAGTACCATACTTTAAAACAACTTGCTCGGCAGCTTCAGCATTAGTACTTGAGAAGAGAACAGTAGCACCTACACCTAAAGCTACTGTTTGAGCGAGTAACTTAGTAAATTTCCTATTGTTTAAGCGATTGAAAAGTTGAGAAATCTGCATTTTGTCTAACTTTATAATGGTGCAAAGCGTAGATATGCGAAAAATGCCCAAGCGTTATCTTATTATTTTACGAAATTATTACTACAGATAGATGATTAGGGGCGTACAGCTATACGCCCCTACAGCCAAGTTGCAAAGATTTTTGGAAATGGTGTTATTAAACCTTTTTGTTAGGCGAAGCTAATGAGGTAGTATTGACTTATCTTCGTCTATAGTCGGTGCAGGTATACCTAAATGTTTCCTTGCAGATTCTTCAGCTAGCTTTCGGTCTTGCTCGTTATCGAACTGACTCTCATCTAACAAATGAGGGTTTTTTGCCGCTTCATCTCGGCTTGGTTTATAGCCATTTTTCCACCTGTACTTCCAGTCCATAGTTTGAAAGGCAGATATACTGCAATTTGATTTTCTAATTCTTCATCGTAGATGCTTAATGAAAAATGACACTCCTGCTATGGGTTGAAGAAGCTCATTCCGAGGGTACATAATACCAATTTTAAAAAAGAATGCAACACATAGATAGAACCCCTCTCCAACTGTACATTAACTAATTATTTGTCAATTTAACAAAATATTGTCATAAAATTCGAAATACCTAAAAGCTGAAAAATAGCTATACTACTATGTCGAAAATGGGCTGTTTGTAGCTTTTGAGTTGTCGTTGTGGAAGACAATAACTCTACTACATTGGCCCTATTTCTTCCTTCTCTTTTTTTGGTGAAGGTATTGGTTTATATAACTACAATATTAGTGTTATTTAGAGCAGGACTGCCTCCTAAGACAGCAATCTGCACTGGTGCAGATCCGCTTAAGCTACCATCGGAATCGAAAAATAAGGCTCCATTCGTCGTATTGTAAATAAACCGTTGAGTTGTCGTATTTGCTGTCGTAATGCCTGCACCAGAACGAAAATGTTCTGAACTTAAAGTGCCTGCGACCAATTTTCCAGCAAAACCGACGGCAGATATCTGAATCTTGTCACCAGCAGAGCCGCTAAAGCCATTAATTGTATCCAGCCGATCACTTGGAGCTGTAAACCGATAAGTATCTGCTCCATCATTTCCGGTTAGCGTATCATTTCCGCCACCACCAACTAGTAGGTCATTGCCAGTACCACCGATCAGTACGTCATTACCGCTACCACCAGTAATTGTATCATTACCTCCAGCCCCATTGAGGCTATCGTTGCCGCTACCACCAACGATCGAGTTGTTCGTAGCATCGCCAGTGAATACTCGTCCAAGATCGTTGAGCGTCAGACGGTAGTCTCCTGTAGCCCCGGAACTAGCGACATCGCCAAGACCCGTCACCGCGTTGTAATTGGAGTTCGGGCTAAGGGACACACCAACGTAGTATGTGCCCGCTTGAGTAAATGTATAAGCCAAGTAAGAGAACTGGCTAGAGGCTTCACCCGGCGCGGCTCCATCGTTGTTAGCCGCCAGTTGTGTACCACTGGAGTTGAATACCCTGAGGTAGGTGTTGAGATTTGACCCATTGCGAGAATCCACATCAAACCCGACCTTCTGACCAGCAGAGACCGTAAACTTCACTAGATCGGTATCAGTTTGGGGATTCAGGGAAAAGTCAACGAACTGCCCTAGTGTCTTAATATTCGCAGAACGATTCGCAACTTCAGCGATTGTGTCATCAGGATCTTGACTTGGGCTGACGAAATTTGAGGTCAGCGTATAGTTTGTGGAACCGTTAACCCCTTGGACGCGAACAAAATACCGCCCAGCCCCTAGTACCCGTGAGAGAGTTTCTGTTGGCGAGTTCAAGACGTTTGATGTTGCTAAGATATCACCTGCATCGATCGCACCATTGTTGTTGACATCCTTAATCAGTGAAAGCGATAAATCTTCACCAGCAACACCTGTGGTGTTCAGCGTTACTTCGTAAGTACTGGGTAGATCAAAACGATAGAAATCGTTGACATCGCTGGAAGTATCGAAGGATTGTTCGATGTAGTCTTGGAAAGTTTGATTGGGCGGCGTTTCCCCAGCGATCGCTGCTAGTGGGCGGGCTGTGCTTAAGGTATTTCCGGCGTAGTCTGAAACCAGGCGCAGGTAGTAGGCAGCTTGTTCGCCAGTACCAGTTGCATGTAAAAAGTACGTTCCTGCTGCTAAGTTTGTACTCAGCGAACCACCACTAAACCCGGTAATTGTTTCACCAGCGTCGAGCCGTTGGTTATTATTCAAGTCTCGGACAATTGATAGAGTCGGATTTTGGGTAGCTCTAGAGTAGTAGGAGTTATTAAATGCTGAAGCGGAGAGTTGACCTGCGGTAGTCATTGTGAACTTGAAGTAATCGGAGAAATCTCCCGCACTGATGCCAAACCCATCATTAATATAAGGTGTCTCCCCAATCAGATTACCCAGCGATCGCGCCTTTGACAGATTATTGTACGCCTGTGGATCGCTGGTAACAGCATCAAAGTCTGAATCTAAATCGAGTTGATAACTGGTATAAGCTCCGTTTTGCACCACCTGAACGTAATAAGTACCCGCTCCTAAGGTGGTTGAGAGTTGGTCGTCTCCTGGGTTCGATGATGAAAGGAAAACTTCATCCCCTGAAATAAAGCCGTCGTTGTTTACGTCACGGGCGAGGCGTAAATTGGCATCGAAGGTTGGAGTTGGGAAAGCAGAGGTATTGATGTCCAACCGGATATCAATAGGTGAGGTTTTATCCAGGGTGAATTTGTATAGGTCGTTAGCATCTTCATAGGTTGGTAGCCCAAATGATCCTCCGACCATATCGTATAAGCGACGACTACTGCCACTGACGTTGCCTAAGTCTCGTGCTGTGCCAGTCACATCACCCGCGTAATCAGTGACAATCCGGAGAGTGTAGGGGTCAGAGCCATAAGTCTGGGTGTATCTGACGTAGTAAGTGCCAGCAGGGGCAGAGTAGCGGTCAACATTGAGACCGTTGCCCACAGTACCGGCGACAGTCTGCAACACGTTGCCATTGGAGTCGAGCAATTGCATCGTCGCCTGCAACCCACCAGTATAAGTGAAATCCTTCATCCGCAAACTGATAGTGCCAGGGGCTTCCATCGTGAATTTCACAACGTCAACGTTATCGCGATAGTCGAGATAGTCTTGCCAGTTAATCTTGTTATAGGCTAAGTACTTATTGCTGGTTTGCCCCCAACTGGTGCCGATATCCCTTGCTGTTGCTAAGGTTGGGCCAGAATAGTCGTTGTATAGGTACAGCGAATAGTTTGTGGAGCCTCCCGAATAGTAGTGTACCCTCACATAGTAGTACTGGTTACTTTGTAGCGAAGCATTGATTGTCTCGCTCTGGTTGCTACCCAGGCTACTAATGGCAACTAGGTTCTGGTTTTGGTCGTAGAGATAGAGGTCGGCATCGGCTGACAAGTTATCCAGAGGGGCGTAAAGGGTTGATGAACCATAGAGGGTATAGAACTTGTAGTAATCGTCAGTGTCAGTTGAACTGACTGAATCGTTGAGGATTACATTCTGCTCAAGGTAAAAGTTTGAGTCTGGATCGATGGCTGTTGCGGTAGAGAAAGTATTATTAGGTTCTGTCATCGCAATAATTCTTAATTAAACTATAGATAGAAAAACAAACGAAAAGATGGAATAGATAATTCTTGAAAACTTTCCAATCTTCATAACGAAGTATTATGATAATGCAATTTTCAAACTTTTTATGATGTAGAAAAGATTAAGTTTTATCGAAAAATAATCGGGAATCAGAACAGACAAATTTACCTAAATATTGACCTGATGTACAGTGACTTTTTATTTGTCGCTGCGCCAAATTAATGTCATTAAAGGTATAAAGCCTGCACTCTCGCTTCATTCAGTTTAAAAGTAGCACAAGGAACTTACAAACTAATAAACACAAATAGTTCGGGAACATCCACTTTTGGAAGAAACACCGGGCGATTGGAAATCCCGGCTATACAGACTAAACCCGCCTGCGCGGGTTTTATAAAGTCCGCGCAGGCGGACTTCATTTATATAGCCCCAGACTTCTAGTCTGTTCGCGTAGCGTGCGCCTTAGCGCAGGGCGATCATGCCAAAACAGCATGCTCCCAATAGTTCTAAGAGGATGTTTGAAAAGTCCTCTTGTCGGCATCAAAAGTTTTAGATCCCCCTAAATCCACGCCAGTTGCTCATGGGGGAAACCACGCCAGATGCTCCACTTGGGGAAACCCCAAGACCGCACTGGCTCCCCTTTTTAAGGGCAGGGTGGTTTCATACAAGCAGAGAAAAACTAAAACTGGGTTTCAAAGCCTCTCCCCCCGTGGGGGAAAGGAATGAAAGTGAGGGAAAAAGCCTGGACACAAAACGAGAAATCAAGACTTATGTATTTTTCTTTTTTCGTATGAAACCACCCTGCCTTTTTAAGGGGGGTTAGGGGGGATCTAAAGTGCCTAAAGTCACAGCAAAACACTTTTCAAACAACCTCTAAGTCTAAAGTAGGTAAGGCTTAACTAGATGACACGAATTTGTCTCAACACTATTTAATTTGGCAATCGACAAGTGACAAATTAAATGATCATTTGAAAAATTATTGACCTTAAAAATATTTAGCTTAAAACTATTACTGAGTAAGGGTTTTATTATTTTAATGTAAAAATAGCCTAGTAGAGACTTATTGCCAAAATAAATGTCCTTTTTTAAATTTTTGATAAAATAAATGTCCACTTTTGAAAAATGTTTTCAGCCAAAATTTTTACCAGAATTGACAAAATAAATCTGCAATTGCTTCTCTTTTTCTTCCCAGTCAGGAAGATAAGCATACATAAAACACTTGAATACCTTACCGTGGTTGGGAACGAGGAGATGTACGAGTTCGTGAACAATGACAAACTCGCCCAATTCTTTTGGTAAGTCTAATAGTTCAGTATTCAAGGTTAAGCGTCCTGTGGTAGAAATAGATGCCCATTTGCGCTTCATCGGACGCAGTTGAATTTGCTTGACTTTAACTTTAATCCGATCGCTCCATTCTCCCACAGCATCCTTCAGTGCTTGCGCGTCTTTCCATTTTCGATTGTCGCAGCTAGCAATCATGATTCGACTCGTTCGAGTTTCAGCAGGTTGTTGGTGACTTCAATGGTTTGCTCAACTGAGCTTGTAATAGGATAAATAGTAGCGTAAAGTTCGGTTCTTAAATCAATTTCCTGACGCGCATCCCACCAGTAATCAGGGAAGTTGCTATAAATGGCGTTGATGGTTTTGGCTTGGTTGATATCTAGGTCGCCTGCTTGCTTGATGACAGTGTAAATCGCAAAGGTGTTTTCATCAAGTTTGAGTTGTTGCCGTAAAACTTCTGCTTCTGTGCATTCATTGGCAATTTCATTTAGTCTCGCTAAAGCTTGTTGTGCGTCGATTTGGCGGTTCTCAACACTTCGGCTCCGCTCAGTGTTGAAGTTGAGCGTAGCCGAAGCTTCAAAGCTGGCGCGGACTATTTCGGCACGTTCGCCGATGGAAATCAAAAAAGGCGATCACTGACTTTGCTCGTGTACTACTTTCAACAATGCCTTACTCAAGTTTAGAACTTTTACTGTATCTGTGGTGCTACTTTGGCGGAATTGTTCTAATTGTTGGGCATTGAGTTCGTGGATAGTTCCGGGCATTTCTAACTCGCCGATTGTGACGTTGCGGCGTATTAGTTCTTTGGTTTTGGCGGTGAGTTCAATATCAATGTATGGACTGGTATTGTAAGCAGCGCGGATTGTTCCGTAAAGCCTAATAATAGCTTGATAATTTTCCATGAAGAAACGCAGGTCGGGGTCAGGAGAGAGGATTTCGTAAATTGATTGCAGTTGGCGGACAAATTTAAAGAACTTCTCGCGCAAATCTTTGTCTGCAAAATAAGCCGCAGCGCGTTCTTTTGCTTTGTCGTCCCATCCTTTAGCTAGCGGTAAATACTCAGGTGCAGTATTTTCCATCATCGTTTGCAGGATGTTTTTCATTACATCTACGCTTTGGATGATGTCGTTAACTTCTCCTGACTCAAAAGCCAGGGCTTGCTCTAGTTTGTCGCCAAAAATACCGATAAAATCTAGAACAAAGCCGTAGGGCTTAACTAAACCTTCTGCGTCTTCGTAGGGACGATTCACACGGGCGATTCCCTGCAAGAGAACGTGGTCGCGCATCGGTTTGTCGAGATACATACAGTAAAGTATCGGCGCATCAAACCCCGTCAATAGTTTCTCGGTGACGATGAGAATTTTCGGCAAGGCTTTGCGGTAGTCTTCGTAAAGTTGGCCAATTTTGGTAACAGCATCAACATCGCCACCGCAAAGGCTTTCTAAAGTTTGGGCATCTTCAGCAGAACAATAACCTGTAAAAGTTAGGGTTTTGTTGTTGTAGCTAAAATCTTTCGGGCGAGATTCGATAAAGTCGATGACTGCATTTGGTAAGGATATTTTGGCAGAAACAACGGATTTTTTAATAAAGGCTTTGCGGACTTCTTTCTCTTCGGTATCAGTGAGGTTGTACTCTCGCAGTCCTGCGGCTGTAGTTCGGGAATAGACGACGGTTGAATATTCGCTAGGGAGATATTTATCTAAGGCTTGTTTGTAAAGTTTACAAGCTTCCCGGTCTACACCAACCATAAAAGCTTTAAAGCCCATTGGTTCAACGTAGTCCCGGAAGTGGGCGGCGACAAATTTCGCTACTTTATCTACTCTATCTTCACTTTTGAGAAACTCTTTTAATTTAACTGCGCGATCGAGAATGCCATCAAGTTCTTCTATATCGTTAATGCCTTCTGCGGCTTGGAGTTGGAGAAATTCTGTTTCTAATATTTCTTGGGGAACGCGAAACTCTGATTTCGCCAGGGCATAATTTAGCTTCAGAGTTGTGCCATCTCGTACCGAGTCGGCGGTTGAATAGGAATCTAGGCTGTATTTCGGGTCACTAGGTTCGCCGAAGGTTTGGAAAGTGTTTTGTCCTTTAGCTGCTTTACTAACGGGTGTACCTGTGAAACCGATAAATGTGGCGTTGGGGAGGGCAGCCATTAAATATATGCCGAAATTACCGCCTGTGCTGCGGTGTGCTTCATCGACTAAGACGGTAATTGTAGAACGCTGATTTTCTACTTTCATCTTGTCGAATTTGTGAATCATGGCGACGATTAAACCGCGATAATCATCTTGGATGAGTTTTTCTAAGTCTGCTTTACTGGTTGCGACTTGATAACTTTTGATGCTGTATGCTTTGAGGTTTTTGTCTAGTTGGTTTTCTAGTTCGTTGCGGTCAACAATCATGATTACGGTATTATCGCCGCTAATATTGCGGAGTTGGGCGGCAACTGTAATCATCGTCAGGGTTTTACCACTGCCTTGAGTATGCCAAACTAGTCCGCGTTTTTTATTCGGGTCTTGGATGCGTTGCAGGACTTTTTTGACTGCACGGGTTTGGTGTTGGCGTAAAATTACTTTGGTTAAGCCGTCATCGCGTTCGAGGAAAACAATGTAATATCTGAGAATCTCTAAAAAGCGTTGATGGTCGAAGAAGGTTTTGATTTTCTCTTCGTAGTCGCCTTCAGTGATGGTATTGCTTTGTTTATTCAGTTTCCATTCAAACAAGTTTTTGCGGTTGGTATTCCAGGTTAAGCCATACCAGAAATTCCACAACTCTGTAACTTCAAAAACTTGGGGAAAGGCTAGCAATTCTGGGGTTTGGTTGTGGTAGCGGCGAATTTGGTCAATGCCTAGTGCTAAACCATCAATTTTCTTTTCTCCTTTGGTTTCAGCAATGGCAACGGGAATACCGTTAATCAGAAAAATAATATCGGCGCGGTTGGGAAATTTTACGCCTTTTTGCGACCATTCATCTGTGACTTGGAAGATGTTATTTTCCGGGTTGTTAAAGTCGATGAGGGTAATGTTTCTGTCGCGGTTTTCTTGGGTGACAAAAATAGATTGTTTGCCTTGCAACCAGTTTAATGCTTCGCGGTTGCCTTCGATGGTGCTGTCAATGTTTCGCAGGCGGCGAAGAATTTCATCTATATTGTTAGAGGTGACAACGCCAGGATTTAGTTTAATTAGTTGACTGCGAAGAACATCGGCAAAGTAGCGTTCTTTGAGTTTTTCCTCCCCCTTTCCTTCCCGCCGTTGTAATGCCTCTTTTGAAGTTAGGTATTCCCAGCCAATTTGATAGGCATATTTTAGCATCGGTCTTTGCACGGCGGAAGCTTCGCTCATACGTAAGTCTCGGTTAAGGGTTGGGTGGAAATTTTACCTGTCATCAGTTGTTCTAGCATGGCGTGGAAGAGTTCGTCAGTAAGGGCGATTTCTTTTTCTAGGGCTTGAATTTTGCGATCGCACGCTTTTAGAATCGCAGCAATTTCTTGCTGTTCTTCCTTTTTTGGATAAGCAATCGTCATAGCATGAACTGTATTTCTATTTAGAGTTGGGTTACTAGCACCAGAATCAAAACGTTTTAAATTAAGAAAATATAAAAAATAAGCAATAAACAGAGGATTGTTTTCGTAAAATTCTTTTACCCAAAGTGTGGTGTCATGAGGCCAATAATCACAATCAACATAATGAACAGTTCCAAGCGTTCCTTTTCGGCCAATAATTACTCCTGGCCCTTGAACCTTACCCAAGTTGTGATAACTACTGATTCCACCTGATGAAATTACAGGAAATTTCCCAGGCTTCTGTTCTTTTTTGGTAATGTCGAATCCACGTTGAAGGACACATAAGCTTTCAAAGCGTGAGACTATCCAACTTTTAGGAATCTTGCCTATTTCCTTCTCCTCACGGGGTTCGTTGCGAGTACCATAACTAAAGAGATATTGCATCAGTGCTGCTTTGCGTTCCCGTTCCAGTTCTAACTCTCGCTGACGGGTTTCTTTGGCTTTCTGGATGGTTCGCAGAGTGTGGGCGATCGTTTTTTGTTCAGGAAGTGGGGGAATAATAATTGGTAATGATTGTAAATTTGCCTGACTAATATTAGTAACTCCTACTTTCCCAGACTTAGAGATAAGAATTTTTCTAACTGTGTCTAGACGGAGATAATTAACTAAAAAGATAGGTTCAATTTCCTGTGTTTCTAATCGCGCCCTAATTATAAACCCACAGAATGTTACAGGCTCTGTAAAATCAAGAAATAAAGAAGCCCAACCTACTCCCTCCTGCTTCAAAGATGAGCGTACAAACAAAATATCGTTTTTTTTAAGCAGATAATCATCTTTAAGCTTAATATTTACTCTATAAAGTTTATTCATTGATATAAATGAACTTTCACAATACATATTTAGAACATCTACTGTGAGAGTACCACTTCCTTTTTGTTCTTTATTAAAATTGATACCATTTTTGAATTGGGTAATATCTCCCAATTTCACTATCCTCCAATGAGAAGGTAACTGTATTTCACCATCCCTAACCCTCTTATATTCCATCAGCAATAATCAAATCTATCATTTCATTCTTATTCTTCCGATAAACCCGAAAATCACTATCTAGAGTTAACACACTACTACCATTAATCAACTCACTCATTCTTACCAAACACGCATCAGCTAAAGACATTGGCACATTCTGATACCGCTTCAACAACTCTCTAACCGTTCCTATTTCATCACTGAGACGAAAAGGAATTTGAATTAAGCCAGTATCTAGTAAAGACATAACCGCATCCTCTCCGCCATAAAATCGCGCAATATAAAACACGTCTCAGTAATTACTGCTTCACAAGTAAAGAAAGGGTAAGCTAGATTAGCAACTTCTTTAGTAACCCAACTATGATATTGTTCCCGATTATTAATTAAAGCAACTAGGGGGCCAGTATCAATAATGATATTTTGCTTCACTACCTGCCGAACCCTTCTAAATACTTTTTATTAATCGCCAAATCTCCTGGGCCTCCATCAACACATCCAATAAACTCCTTAGCGGCTTCTAAAAATGAAACTTGTTTTTCCCGATGGTCAGGGTCTCCACCAACGCAGCCAGCAAACTCTTTAGCAGCTTCATAGGCGGAAATAGGTTCTTTCTCTTCTTGATGCTGTATATCCTGCTTTTGCATATCTTTAAACTGCAAAAACTCAATAAAGTTTAATACCTCTTGTTGCTTCTCAGGAGATAGCTTTTTCAATTCATCAATTATCATTTGTTGCTTATCAATTGCTTGAGTCATTGCTGTATCCTCAATAAAAATAAAAATGATAAAACACTTATAGCTGATTTAAATTTTAACAACTTATACTCTACTGGCGTGTCAAGGCTAAAATGTTGCAATAAATTTTCTTGTGGGATGGGTGTCCTCACCCGTCCGGGCGGGCAAGATGCCCACCCCACGTTATGGACACGCCAAATCAACAAACGCGATCGCAAAAGCTATAATTGCGAACCCAAAAGCTATAATTGCGAACCCAAAAGCTATAATTGCGAACCCAAAAGCTATAATTGCGAACCCAAAAGCTATAATTGCGTACTCAAAAGCTATAATTGCGTACTCAAAAGCTATAATTGCGTACTCAAAAGCTATAATT
>NZ_JAVRBY020000073.1:0-32782 GCF_034531035.1 Nostoc sp. DedQUE02
CCACATGATGGGTGTTGCGGGTGTATTGGGTGGTGCGCTACTGTGCGCCATTCACGGTGCCACAGTCGAAAACACCTTGTTTGAAGATGGTGATGGTGCTAACACCTTCCGCGCCTTCAATCCCACCCAGTCGGAAGAAACCTACTCAATGGTGACAGCAAACCGTTTCTGGTCACAGATTTTCGGGATTGCTTTCTCAAACAAACGCTGGTTGCACTTCTTTATGTTGTTCGTGCCAGTTACAGGCTTGTGGATGAGTGCCGTCGGCATCGTCGGTTTAGCACTCAACCTGCGGGCTTATGATTTCGTCTCCCAAGAATTGCGGGCGGCGGAAGACCCTGAGTTTGAAACCTTCTATACCAAAAACATTTTGCTCAACGAGGGTATCCGCGCTTGGATGGCTCCTCAAGATCAACCCCACGAACAATTTGTATTCCCTGAAGAAGTTCTACCTCGCGGTAACGCTCTCTAAGAATTCAAATTTGACCATGACCTCAGTTAGGGTTGTAATTGGCGAAAATTATTGACACACCCAGATAAAATAATCTCCTTGTAATCAGCCAATAAAGTGTCAATATTCTCCATTCTCCAGTTATCTCTCACCAAAAGGTGGGGGATTTTTTTATCAACACAGAATTCAGGAGTCAGTCGCCAGAATGGGCTAAACCTTAGCTATCCGGTAACAGAATTGAATTCTGTGTGACTGGAGGATAGCGCAGCGTTAGCTCATCCTAGAGCGTCTGAATCAAAGGGTTTAATACCCCACTAAATTTTCTCTTTCGAAGACGCTGCGCGAAGGATTTGTTGGTCAACAAGACAGTGGTGGATCTCAATCCCCCAGTGATAGCGCCGACAGCAAGTGAGTCCGCGATAGCAAAGCGGTAGCGAGTATTTTCGAGTCGCGTCAAGATTGCTTCCTGACTCCTGAATTCTGACTCCTGAATTCTGACTTCTGAATTCTTCTTCAAATAGTTAATATCTCTAAATTTATGTGTTATGTTAGATAAAGGTTAAGAACCCAGAGTAAATACTCTGCCTTTTAAAACTAAGACCGCTTAGGCAATAAGGAGGTGATGCCCATGATAGAAAGTAGTAAATGCATGGGTCATCAGGTTGCAGTTAGCCGGCTGCGCGCCGGGGCTGTTCTCTAAAAGTTAGCCTTAGTTATCTTTGAGATACTAAGTTAGCTCAATTAGCTAGGCAAGCTCGGAGTTCCTTCCGGCAGTCTGGTTGCAACCTGAAGACCCGCTAGACCGCTCTGACTTAGATTATCCAATCTAAATCAGGGCGGATAGTTTTTTATGGGTGACTTTTGTTTTATCAATGGTTGCTTTTGAAAACTTAGATGGCAATGCCTGTGGCTAAGTTTTCTTAAAGAAAGATATCTTGCATCAAACCTTGGAGTCTGACCCGATATGAGCAATATAGCTATAAGGATATAAAAAGGAATTTTTTGATATGGCACAACTCCTCAACGAAGCCGAAATTCAAGAACAGGCAAAGGTTCTGCCAGATTGGACTGTTAAAGATTCCAAGTTGGAGATTACCCGCACATTCAAAAATTTTATTGAAGCAATTGAATTTGTCAATAAGCTGGTCGAGCCGGCTGAGTCAGCAGGACATCATCCAGATATAGAGGTTTCTTATAACAAAGTGAAGATTACACTCACAACACATGATGCAGGTGGGTTGACGCAGCCAGACTTTGATGTAGCGCGAACAATTTCCCAAATTAACTAAGTGATTTGTTTTAACATCTTGCACAAGGCTACTCGTGTAACCGCGATCAAGACTAAGGAGGTAAGCGTGAATCAATTAAAGGATAAGCCTTATTCTCAGGGCTGAAGCCGCTTACTACGATCCAATTTAATAAAATTTACATTGCTTAACATAATTTAGTTTATTTGTGCTTATAACAATTTGAACAATGATTGCGACAGATGGAATGATCAAAGCTTTTACCAATAACTCTTTCTGTACGAGACCTACTCGCGTACACAATCCAAAATCCAAAATTGTATGACTTTCCCTGAGAAAAGGCTTTGCCTACGTTTATTATGTTTATATAGCTAAAACAGTCGTTATGACTAGCGTGCGATTTACACTAGAGCTAAATCAAAGAAGTAATTTTTGATGATAAACTACTAGTGTCCAAAGTTTTCAGCAATTTAGCCAACTAGGAGCGAATGCCCTAGACGCTACTCCCTGATTAGATATTTAGATAAGTAGATGTGACAGTTATTAAGGCGATCGCTTCAATCTTGCTATCTAGATCAGATGTTTTATAATGTTATGATATAAAGATATGTTTTTGCATAAGTTAATCACATAAGTTTTTAACCCTAAGTTATCGTTTATTAGCTTTGCAAAAACTAAAATTGTAGTAGTGGCAACTATGCCTCATCCGCAGGTTTCAATGAGATGTAGCATTTTTGAGAATTAGGTGCAACGAAACCAATTATCTAAACAAGGTGTGAGGAGTAAAGTGAAGATGTCTAATCTATTGTGGAAATCCTTGGTGGTTAGCCCAGCAGTTTTGGGAGCAACATTGTTAGTTTCGACAACAGCAATTGCGGCTCCAAACACAACCACTCAAGTATCAGCAGCCAAACAACCAAGTGTAGCTGAAGTTGCCCAACAGCCAGAAATATTGGCTCAAACAACTATTGATCAAGTTAATCGCTACAGCAACGAAGGCAACCAAAACAACTCTCAGTCTCAAGTAACATCGGTTTCTCAATTTTCCGACGTACAACCCACTGACTGGGCGTTCCAAGCATTGCAGTCCTTGGTTGAGCGCTATGGTTGTATTGCAGGTTATCCGAATGCCACTTATCGCGGTAATCGTGCTTTGACCCGTTATGAATTTGCCGCAGGTTTAAATGCCTGTTTGGATCGGGTTAACGAATTGATTGCCACAGCAACAGCTGACTTGGTAACTAAACAAGATTTAGCTACCTTACAACGCTTGCAAGAAGAGTTCTCCGCAGAATTGGCAACCCTACGCGGTCGCGTAGATTCCCTAGAAGCGCGGACTGCTGAATTGGAAGCTAATCAGTTCTCCACTACCACAAAACTAGTCGGTGAAGCCATTTTTGGTGTTACTGATGTGTTTGGCGGTAACACTGGGGATAACAACAATACTGTTTTCCAAGACCGGGTACGTTTAGACTTGCAAACCAGCTTCACGGGTAGAGACGTTTTACATACTCGTCTAGCGGCTGGTAATGCAACAGCCTTTACACAATTTGATAACGCTGGTGGTGCTATCAATACTGCTGAAGGTACACAAACATTTCAAGTTGGTATAGGCGATGGGAACAACAGCGTCAGAATAGACCGCTTGACTTATGAAGTTCCCATAGGTCCAGCCCAACTTTACATCGCAGCTAGTGGCGGACGGCATAGCCAGTATGCTGCTGTCAACAATCCTTACTTTTTTGACAACACTGACGACGGTGGTAACGGTGCTTTATCTACCTTTGCTTCTGAAAGCCCCATCTATCGGATTGGTGGTGGTGCAGGTATAGCGCTCAATCTACCCCTTGGTAAAGGTGGCGGTATCCTGGGAAATAGCTCAATCACTGCGGGTTACTTGGCATCGGAAGCTAATAATCCTGGTCTTGGTACAGGTCTGACCAACGGTGACTATGCCGCTTTAGGACAGTTGAACTTTAGTGTTGGCGATCGCTTGGCTTTAGCTGCTACCTACGTCCACGGATATAGCGCCAGTGGTGCTTTATTCGACTCTGGTGCAAATGGAGCAACTGGAGCTTTTGATGTAGGTACTGGACAAGCTAACTTTTTAGGTAATGCAGCAGGTCTTGCAGGAGGTGTAGCAACCCCATCTACCAGCAACTCCTACGGTGTATCAGCTGCGTTTAGACCCAGCGACAAACTTTCCATCAGTGGATTCGTCTCTTACCATGATGTCACAGGTGTGGGTGCAGGTGATGATTATCAAGCTTGGAGCTACGGTTTAGGGGTAGCCTTACCTGACTTTGGTAAGAAGGGTAACGTTTTAGGTGTTTTTGCTGGTGCAGAACCTTATTCGTTTAACCGACCAGGTTTTGGTGGTAATAATGATATACCCTATCACTTTGAAGGCTTCTACAAGTATCGCGTGTCGGATAACATCTCTGTTACCCCTGGTGTAATCTGGTTGACCTCTCCTGGCCAAAACAGCGCTAACGACGATGCAATTATCGGTACACTCAGAACAACTTTCACCTTCTAGAGTGTTGACTATCGACTGATAATTTTGAACTTTATTTCTCCCCGCCATCAGGCGGGGATTTTTGTTTTCAGTAGTAGTAATGGATAATCCCCAGTAGTTAACCGGAGTATACTAGAAAAGTTAGGAGTTGTCAGTTAGAAGTTAGAAGTTATGGCGGCGTGTAATATCCTAATTCTGCCAATTTTAGATTTTGAACTTTGGATTTTAGATCGAAGGAAAATCTAAAATCCAAATTAAATGACTTTTAACTCTTAATTCTTAACTCCTAATTCCTAACCCCTAACTTATTGCTGCTTGTGGAACTATCCTGTAAATCGGAATACGCAATTCTCGCCTTATTAGAAATGGCTGCTCATTATGAAAGCGGCGAACCTCTGCAAATTCGACAAATTGCAGCACAACAAAACATACCCGATCGCTATCTAGAACAGTTACTAGCAACCTTGAGGCGTGGAGGTATAGTTAAGAGCCAGCGCGGATCAAAAGGTGGCTATCTGTTAACGCGAGAACCTCGAAAAATCATCCTTTTTGAGATTTTAGAATGTTTAGAAGGGTTAGAGGCGCGAGCTGGTGAAGAAAACGTTAATTCCAAAACGGTAGACAGTTCGGTTATAGAAGAAATTTGGCAAGAAGCAAGTCGCGCGGCAAATTCAGTGTTACAAAAATATACCCTCCAGGATCTTTGTGAAAAACGAGATTCTCGGCGGCAGCTGGATATCATGTACTACATTTAGTCAAGAGTCATTTGTCATTTGTCATTTGTTGATGACTAATAATTAATAACTAAGGACTAAATTATGCGAATAGCTCGTAACATAACAGAACTGGCTGGTTGTACTCCCCTAGTGCAGTTGAACCGCATTCCTCAAGCTGAAGGATGTGTTGCGGAAATTGTAGTAAAACTGGAAAGTATGAACCCATCGGCATCAGTCAAAGACCGGATTGGGGTAAGTATGATTAACGCCGCTGAGGAGGAGGGGCTGATTACTCCTGGGAAGACAATATTGGTAGAACCCACCTCTGGAAACACAGGAATTGCCCTAGCAATGGCAGCAGCAGCTAAGGGTTATCGATTGATTTTGACAATGCCAGAGACGATGAGTGGGGAGCGTCGGGCAATGTTGCGGGCTTATGGGGCAGAACTGGAACTAACACCAGGAATGGAAGGTATGAGTGGGGCAATTGGGCGGGCGCAGCAAATAGTTAACACTACACCAAATACCTATATGTTGCAGCAGTTCCGCAATCCAGCTAATGCAAAAGTTCATCGGGAAACTACAGCTCTTGAAATCTGGGAAGATACCGATGGACAAGTAGATATAGTTGTGGCAGGAGTGGGCACAGGTGGTACGATCAGTGGTGTAGCAGAAGTGATTAAAGCACGCAAGCCCAGTTCTAAGGCGATCGCAGTTGAACCAGCCAATAGCCCAGTTCTATCTGGGGGACGGCCAGGGCCACACAAAATTCAGGGAATTGGTGCTGGGTTTATTCCCCAAGTTCTCAAGATAAAATTGATTGATGAAGTGATTACCGTCACCGATGAAGAAGCGATCGCTTATAGTCGACGTTTGGCAAAAGAAGAAGGGCTACTATCTGGTATTTCCAGTGGAGCAGCTTTATGTGCAGCAATTCGCGTCGCCCAACGTCAAGAAAATAAGGGACGTTTAATTGTAATGATTCAGCCCAGTTTTGGTGAGAGGTATTTGAGTACACCGTTGTTCCAAGACTTAGAGGCAAGGTTAGCCGCTAGCGTTAGTTAACGCTACATTGAATTAATGGTCAATTATAACCACGTTTCTAACCATTACGAAACTCTCAAAGTTAGTCCAAGTGCAAGCCAAGCGGAGATTAAACAAGCCTATCGCCGCTTGGTTAAATTGTTTCATCCTGACAGCAATCAGGAAACAGCCGATCGCGAGCAAATTATCCGCATCAATGCAGCTTATGAAGTCTTAGGCGACAATCAAAATCGCCGCAATTATGACCAAGAACTGCAAGATGACTCCCAAAAATTAAATAGCGATCGCCAACAGCGTACAGCATCAGCCCAACAGCATCACCAGACAAGACGAAAAACTGGACGGGATGTTGACGAGCAAGTTGAAGAATGGCTACGCCAAGTTTACCAACCAGTAAATCGCCTGCTTTGTACCATTCTTTATTCGTTAGAAGAACAAATGGATCAATTAGCTGCCGATCCCTTTGATGATGAGTTGTTAGATGAATTTCAAGAATACTTAAAAACCTGTCGAGATGACCTCAAGCAGGCACAAACTACTTTTCGCTCCCTACCGAATCCGCCTAGTTTAGCAAGAACAGCCGCTCACCTTTACTACAGCCTCGATCAAGTAGCAGATGGACTCGATGAATTAGGTTATTTTCCTTTGAACTACGATGAGCGTTATTTACACACAGGTCATGAACTATTTCGTATAGCTACGAGATTACACTGTGAAGCACAAGCGTCTGTTACATAGTCATTGGTTATGGGGCATTGGGTATGGGTCAATTTCGCTGGATGACTAATGACTAAGAAATTAGTTTATGCTGGAAACAGAAAAAGATTAAGAAATTTTAAATTCTGTTCATAGTGTACTCATGCAATGCATTGTTAATCGCCGCGCCCAGTTTTCAGCAAGTCATCGCTATTGGTTGCCAGAACTGAGTGAAGCCGAGAATATTGAGAAATTTGGTGTCGGCTCTAGATTTCCAGGACATGGACATAACTATGTCTTATTCATCTCCCTAGCGGGGGAATTGGATGAATATGGGATGGTGCTGAACTTGTCTGATGTGAAACACGTAATTAAACGGGAAGTCACCAGTCAATTGGACTTCTCTTATCTCAACGATGCGTGGGCAGAATTTCAACAAACTCTGCCCACCACTGAGAATATTGCACGGATTATCTGGCAGCGACTAGCACCTCATTTGCCTTTAGTCCGTGTGCAGTTATTTGAACATCCTGAACTTTGGGCAGATTATATGGGAAATGCAATGGAAGCCTACCTCAACATCAGTACTCACTTTAGCGCCGCCCATCGGCTAGCTCATCCTAAACTCAGTAACGAAGAAAACACTGAGATTTATGGTAAATGCGCTCGTCCCCACGGTCACGGACACAATTATCATCTAGAAGTTACCGTGAAAGGGGAAATTGACCCACGCACTGGCATGATTGTTGATTTAGGTGCCCTGAATAAAGTGGTAGAAGATTATGTGGTAGAGCCATTCGATCACACATTTTTAAACAAAGATATTCCCTACTTTGCCGAGGTTGTGCCGACTGCTGAAAATATTGCGCTTTACATTAGTAATTTACTGCGATCGCCTATTCAAGAATTGGGAGCTAAACTTTACAAAGTAAAACTGATTGAAAGTCCCAATAACTCCTGCGAAATCTACTGTACTGAATCTGAATCAAATTCAGTCAGCGCAGCCGCGAGTCAGCCAGTATTAGCAAGCGTTTAGATAATTGAAAATTTAGGCATAGGGAATTATATCATCCCCATGCCCAATGCCTAGCTAAAAAAGTTTACTTACTAAGCAGTTAAAACCAGGTAGCAAAGGACTTGTCAATTCATCTTGACTAAATAAAGTAGCTGCTAACTTTAATACAGCCTGTTCGCGTCGATAAACCTCTACTTTCTTCTGTATAGAATTGCAAATCCAATATTCCTGAACTCCTTGCACCGAGTACAGCTTTAGCTTTGTTTCCTTGTCGCGTTTCTCGTTTTTTTCGCCGGGTGATAAAACCTCTACTACTAACTCTGGTGCGCCTGTGAGATGTCCAGCTTCATCTAGTAAATTTTTTAAGCGTTCATGACTTGCCCATACCACATCAGGGATCACGTTGTCAGAATCTGAGAAAATAATTCCAGGTGCGATCGCAGCTTTACCCAGACCAGTTTCATCTGACCAATTGTTAAGAACTGTAACAATCCTGCCGCAGCTCGTTTGATGATCCCAGTTAGGCGCTTTAGTCACAAATAGTTCTCCATCAATAATCTCATAGCGATTTCTGCGATCGCTAGCAAATAGCTCTAAATCAGCAGTCGTCCAACGCACTGGAGTTGTTTGCATAGAAACCCCCTAGCCTTTTCCTAAATCATAATTTGAAAAATACCGACGACGGGCGGAATGTCGTAAATAGCGATAAATGCCCCACGCTAAAACTCCAAAAAAGAGATTTAGTAAAAAGCGATTAAATATAAACCACAAAATCTCAGGATCAAAAAGCTTCGACGGACTCAACGGACTAAGAATCCTGGCTAAGAGAAACACCCCAAAAATAGCATTTCCACCCAGCATGAGAGCAAACAATACTAAACTTCTCTGCCAGTAACGGCGCTGGGGTGTATAGTCTGAAATCAGGGTAATTACAGGTTTACCTTGCACTTTCCGCAGTAATTGTTCTAGTCGCCAAAACATCCACAACAGAAACGGGAATAAACCATAACTCAGGAAACCTAAAGGTAGTGAGTAACGCCAAGCACTAGATAAGACATTAACTAGGGCATGACAGATTACAGAATTTAGCCAAGCCCTAAAAATGAACTCCTTGTCTCGATTTAAGCGAATATTAGAGGAAATATAGATTCCTAATGCATATCCCCAAGGTGCAGAGAACATAGCGTGGACTGGCATACCGATAGTACGGTCAAGAATTGATGCTGTACCGTGAAAAAGGTAAATCCAGTTCTCTTCGGCAGTGAATCCAAGGGCAACGGCTATGGTAAAGAGAAAAACGGTAGAGTGAAGTAATCGATACGTGCGTTGCAGATAGTAGGTTGGGACAACAACCGCAGCCAACTTGCAACCTTCTTCAATTGGCCCTATTTCCACAAGCTGCCGCAAGGCTATACCAGGAAGCCAACGTTTCATCTGCTGCCAGTCTACAAACCAGTTGGCTACAATTTCAAAAATCCATTCGAGGCTAAGGGCTAAAATCCCAGATATTGCCCCGGTGATAAAGAATATCAGTAACTTTAACAGAGGTGGGGCAAATGACACCCGAAAATAGTAGTAGCCTAGCAGCAGCAAAGGTGGTATTGCTGCCCACAACAGTAGAGATAAATCAACCACTCACCTGAGCAATCACTGTACGGTGACGGTGGGTGTTGTTAGTGATAGTAGGAGTTTGGAAACCCGCCTCAACAATAGCCTGCTCTATGTCCAAAGCAAAATATTCATCTAAATACGGTTCGGTACTTTTGAGCAAAGTCAAAATGTAGGCTGGCATTTTCTTGTAAACTTCAGAATTTGGATTCATATCCATGATTGCCAAGTAGCCACCCGGACGCAGCACGCGCCGCATTTCAGCTAAAATTTGTCGGGTTGCTGACTGGGGTAATTCGTGGCACATCAGGAAAATGGAAACTAAATCAAAAGAGGCATCAGGTAGCCCGGTAGATTCAGCTTGGGCATGAAGCCAGTTAATTTTAGCTTGACGTTGCCCAGCGCGGTAATTGGCAACAGCTAAGAAGTAGGGAGATAAGTCCAAGCCTGTAATTTTGGTATGGGGATAAACCGCTTGTAGGGCAAAACTACTCAAGCCAACACTACACCCTACATCTAAGATGTCTTGCGGCTCATTGGGGATTTGACTTTTTAGGATATTGTGGTAGCTTTGGCGCAGCATCGGATCGCCTTGCGCTTCTTCAATACTCTGCCAAATCTTAGCGTGGACAGCGTAAGCAGCAGGTTCTACCTCAAAAGCAGCTTGCCAACTGAGATTTCCGGTTTCGTAGGCATGGAATGAGGTGACATAGTAATCGGGGTAGGAAAGCTGAGGATTTTGTACTTGAGCGAGATTGTCCTTCCAATCACGCGCTTGTAGTGTTTCGACTTCTTGTGTCCAAGGCACACCAATTCTCTCGGCACGTTTAATCATCATTTGTCTAGCTTGATGCTTGGCTAGGTTAGCTAAAGGCTGGATTGCCAGTATGCCATTCACCAAGCGAGAAGCTAAACCAGGATTAGTGTTTACAGCAGCAGTCATAAATTAGTTTGCATTTAAGAGCCTTTTCTACTTATGACATACTTGCTAGACGGCAGTCTAGAAAAGAATTGAATTGTATAACGGTAGTCTTCCTCCTTTGGCTTGCCCCAAGCAACAAATATTATAGAAAGTTTACATTTGGAGAACAGCAAAGTTCCGAGAAGCTGTGAATTATGACAGTTTAAAATTTATATTTTATTCAGAGAATTTTATTCAAGACTGGTAAAATTTTGATTCTTAGCAACATCTGTCTCAACAAGAATGGCAAAAAACTGAGTGTCATTTATAAAGAAAATTACAAAAATTTCAGCTTATTGGAGTCAAATATGGCCAGAGCAAGAAGAAGGGCAAGTGGCTTTTTAAAAGATTTTCAGGAATTTGCCCTTAAAGGCAATGTAGTGGACTTGGCGATCGCTGTGATCATTGGTGGTGCTTTTGGCAAGATTGTCACTTCCTTTGTTGAAGATGTAATCATGCCATTGATTAATCCCTTGGTTAGTTTTGCTGGCACAGACTGGAGAACAATCGCCATCGGCCCGGGAATCAAGATTGGTCACTTTCTTGGCGCAATAGTTGACTTTGTAATCATTGCCTTAGTCTTATTTGTAGCAATTCGAGCCTTACAAAAATTCAAGAGACAAGAAGAAATCGCCGATGAACCCCTAGCAGACCCTAACCTTGTAGCTCAGGAAAGATTGACTGGCGCGTTGGATAGACTCAACCAAACCTTGGAAACTCGGAATAATCAAGTTTTGTAAGTGGAGAGTGGGAGAGCAGGGGAGAAATCAATTCAAATTTCAAAACTTGTACTGAGTTTCGACTACGCGGTAATCGAGCGAAGTCGAGATTCAACTACCGCGTAGCCGAAGTATTCAAAATTCAAAATTCAAAATTCAAACATTTTAGAACTTCTGCCTCCTGCCTCCTGCCTCCTCTTTCCCAATGCCCAATGCCCAATGCCCACTTGCCCTGAGCGTATCGCTAAAGCGAAAGCTCCGCTAACGCGTAGCGTCTCGCAGAGAAGCCGTTCGCGTAGCGTCTCGCAGAGAAGGGATGCCCAATGCCCTACTTTGCAGCAGGTTTAAGAGCTAACAACATTTCTAATTCACTAGTAGATTTATCAGGGCTAATAGCGGTAAAACCAAGACCACGAATGGAATTCAGGATGATGATGGTATCGGCGTTAGATGATACAAAACTATTGATCAGGGGCACAGTTTTAGTTTTGTCCATATCTAGGTAGAAATAGCCGCCGTTGGGCTTTTGCAAAGAACCGGTCACGGCTTTAAAAGCGTCGCTAGTGTCGAGAGATGGATTTTTGCGATCGCTAACAGCCTCAGCAATTGGACCACCGAGAGCTACAAATACAGTATCTTGATCCAGCCAACCATGTGCTAATAAAGCTCCTTGTTGGGGAATTTGCCATTCAGTTACGTCTTTACCACCAATATTTCTGTTGGCGACGTTGATTTGTTGGGTTTTGGCAAGGGTATCCAATTTTGTCAAGGTGGCTTCGGCAGTTTTGCGATCGCTAGTATCAAATACTAAAGCACCTCCAAAACCAACACTCGCTAATACTCCTTGATTTGATGGAATCGCACCAAAGGCGAATTCCCCATTCATCCAACCAAAAACATCCTTATCCAGGTCTATATTGACAGTTTTCAACTGTCCTCGCGCTTGTTCCAGAGCTTGCTTCATTTCTGGATAATCTTTTGACTGCTCTACTAGCACTTCCCAACCACGGCTGATGCCATTTCCGCTAATCAGAGCAAAAGTATCAGCAGGAAATTGCCCGATTATATTCCCAGGACTTGATTGATACTGAAATTTATTTAATTGCGGATCTAAATTAGCGATCGCTTTTACCCGCACTCCCGCATCATCTACACCAACACCCGCTACCACAGATTTTATCTGCTTCAGTTGCGTCAGGGTTTGTGGGGGTAACTGCTTTGCCTGTGGATTTCCAGCCGTTAATTGCTGTACCATCCCGGCATAGTCTGGTACATAAATTTGAGCGAGGCTGTTTTTGACATTTACTCCTTTAAGAACGCTGCTGGCTCCTTCTTTATTGGCAAAAGAGGACTGTCCTTTAAATGTGTCAATTGCTTTTTCTACAGCTTGCTTTTCGGGGGCTAATACCAACTGACTATTATTTAAAACTACGCTATACGTCGGCTTGCCATTTTGTGTAGTTTCGACAATTTTTTGACCTTGATAATCAGATTCCTGTAATTTCACTCCTTTTTGTGACTTCAATTTGTTAGCAAAATTCAACGCGCTGAGTTTGTCTTTGATTCCCACCACTATGAGGATATTTGGTTCCTGCTGTAAATTTGTTGGTACATTAGGTGCCCCAGAGGGCACGTTTAACTGTGCCGGTTTTACAGGATTTGGTGGCAGTACAGCAATCATGACATCACCAGCCCAAGGCTTTATGTCCTTTTCATAAGAAACATTGCTGTCACTGAACATTTGCTTATTAAAATCTTCTAGACCTTTTGCCACTAACTTTTGTGCTTCTGGAGTGCCAAACTGCTTTAACTTTGCCCAGGCTTCAGGGTCAGTAGTAATATAAGTTGCCATCAACGCTGTTGAAGGTACTACTTTAGCACTGGCTAGAGCGTCTGAACTACCTCCTGATGTCCCTTTAAAGTACGTATAAGCCGCTATACTTCCTGCGACAACGACAGCAGCACCAACAGCAGGAATGAGAAACTTTGATTTACTTTCAGGCATTTTATTTTGTTATCCTCTTTTGCTCAGATTGTCACCGAGATTTATACAAGTGTCACTGTAGAGTTTTCGGATTTATTATTTCCGCTAATCTATCGCTACTGGAGTTTAGACTAACCTATGGCAAAAGGATTCAGCAGCACCTCGTTGACAAGCTACATACCTGAAAATATGAAAAAAAGAGGAAGATGAAAAAAAAGTTGATGATATATTAAGGTTAGAAAGATTTTGTCAATAAGTAATAATACTTAAAAATAGTAGATCGGCTAATCAACAGAATTTTTGTAAATATTACTTACAATTATTGCTTTTGACTATGGATGATTTAATTAGGAATATTAATTGTAAAATTTTTCAGCTAAATGTCATATCTCAATCAGTAAACATTCAACTTAAAAGTAATTGTTTACCACAAATGGTGTTTTTATAAATGAAATATATAGCAATCCTATCTGATTTGTGAAAATCGCAAAGCTAAGATTCCCTACTTGTTAGAGAAGTAGGGAATCTCATTGTTTACAAATAATTTGAGATTGTTATAGCAGTTAGATTTCCCAGTCCATCTATACAGCGAACAAGCTAGCGATGTCTACGACGGTCACTGAATCTCGACTTCGCTCGATTTCCGCGTTGGTCATTGAATCTCGACTCACAACGACTGCGCGGTAGTTGAATCTCGACTTCGCTCGATTACCGCGTAGTCGAAACTCAGTGCAAGTCGCTCGATTTTTGCGTAGCCGAAATGAGCCGAAGTGCGGGCTACGCCTACGCAGATTTTTTAAAAGATGGTTCTAGGAACTGCGAGAATTGGGGAAGTGCAACGTCAATCTACAAGCGTTCCCTGTGATCGACTTTTACGGGCACTAGCCAGTATGGGAGTTTTTACGGGGACAAAAACCGATTATTTTACTCTTACACAACTGGTATCCTGCATTTAGTCTCAACTCCAGTTGGTATTTACTGATAAAATTAGTAATCCTACAAATTAGCGGTCTAAAATTACTCTCAAAAATACTTCAACCAGATGAAGAGCTAATCTGCCAATGATATGCTGTTCATCTTAAACAAAAAAATAGCGTGTTCAGCAGCAGCAACCTATCCTAAGTTATAAAAATAATTAGGAGTATTTGTACTTAATGAGAATCTATCGAGGTGCAAGAGACTCTTGACTCAATGACAAAAAAGTGCAAAACATCAGTAAAAGTAAATGCGGGAGGGATATGAAAAAAAGTCCCAGGATCGGCAGTCGATCTTCGGAAGTTCGGGTGAGATTAATTTCAATCCCCCAATCCCAAATGGGAGTTCTTACTTCCATAATGCCCTGTTGATTTGGGAAATACATCAGATACCGCTATTTTACTTAACTACATCCAACCAAGCCAGACTTTTCAGGATTACAAGGTCAGTAAGCATCAATGTCGCAGTCTTATTTTGATACAGATAATAACGGACACAAACCTTTTGAGTTACCGGGAGCAAGACCACACTACAACCCTGATCGCCCCGGACAGGTAGAGCATATTTTTCTCGATCTCAGCCTGGATATTCCCAAGCAAAGCTATCAGGGTAGTTGTAGCATTCGCCTCTTGCCAATCCGTAATGGTATTGATCGTTTGACTTTGGATGCTGTCAACCTAAATATCGAGTCTGTGCAGGTGGACGAAGTGCCACAAAATTTTGACTATGACGGGGAACAGCTTTCCATCCAACTTTCTCAGCCAACCCAGATTGGTAAACGCTTGCTGATTGCGATCGCCTACTCGGTGGCAAAACCGCAACGCGGTATTTACTTTATTCAACCAGATAAGCACTACCCAAACAAACCAATTCAAGTTTGGACTCAAGGTGAAGACGAAGACTCTCGTTTTTGGTTCCCCTGCTTTGACTATCCAGGACAACTGTCTACTTCGGAAATTCGCGTTCGTGTTTCCAACCCTCTCGTGGCGATTTCTAACGGCGAATTAATTAACACCATAGAAGATGGTGATTACAAAATCTACCATTGGTTACAGCAACAAGTTCATCCTACCTACTTGATGACTTTAGCAGTAGGTGATTTTGCGGAAATCCGCGATGAATGGAATGGTAAACCAGTCACCTACTATGTAGAAAAGGGACGGGAGGAAGATGCTAAACGCAGCATGGACAAAACTCCCCGAATGATCGAATTTTTGAGCCAAAAGTATGGTTTTCCATACCCTTATCCGAAATACGCCCAAGTTTGCGTCGATGACTTTATCTTTGGCGGGATGGAAAACACCTCGACAACCTTGTTAACAGATAGATGCTTGCTGGATGAACGCGCCGCCTTAGATAACCGCAACACTGAAAGTTTAGTCGTCCACGAACTCGCGCATCAGTGGTTTGGTGATTTGGTGGTGATTAAGCATTGGTCTCATGCTTGGATTAAAGAAGGGATGGCTTCTTACTCTGAGGTGATGTGGACAGAACAGGAATATAGTCTTCAAGAAGCAGCTTACTATCGTTTATTGGAAGCTCGTCGTTACTTAAGTGAAGATAGTAGCCGTTATCGCCGACCGATGGTAACGCATGTTTATCGAGAAGCTATTGAACTTTACGATCGCCACATCTACGAAAAAGGATCTTGTGTCTATCACATGATTCGGGCCCAATTGGGAGATGAATTATTTTGGCAGGCAATCCAAACATTTGTCCAAGATAATGCCCACAAAACTGTAGAGACAGTAGACTTACTCAGGGCAATTGAAAAAGCAACCGGACGTAATCTTTTATTCCTTTTTGACCAATACGTTTATCGTGGTGGTCATCCCGATTTTAAAGTAGCTTACTTTTGGGATGGAGATGCTAATTTAGCAAAAATTACAGTAACTCAAACCCAAGCAGCTGAAGGTAAAAATGGCAATAAAGATTTGTTTGATTTAAAAATACCTATTGGTTTTGGCTATACCCAACAGGAAAAATTGAGGAGTAATGGAAAACTCAGCACTCAGGATTTAGCACTCAAAACTTTCACCGTCCGGGTGAATGAACGCGAACAAAGCTTCTACTTTCCCCTAGAAAATAAGCCTCAATTTATCAGCTTTGATGTTGGAAATAATTACCTAAAAACAGTAGCTTTAGAGTATCCAATAGCGGAGTTAAAATCACAGTTAGAATTTGATCCTGACCCGATTTCGCGTATTCATGCAGCAACAGCTTTGGCGAAAAAAGGCGGGTTAGAAGCTATCATTGCACTGTCTACATCGCTAAAAAATGACCCATTGTGGGGTGTGCGTGTGGAAGCAGCGAAACAACTAGCTCAAATTAATTTGGATCAAGCCTTTGATGGCTTAATTGCTGGATTAAAAGATAAAAATGCTTATGTGCGACGATCTGTAGTGGAAGCACTTGCTCAAATCAAAACTGCTGAAAGCTATAAAGTTGTGAGAGGGTTAGTGCAAAAGGGCGATCCCAGCTACTACGTGGAAGCAGCAGCTTCTCGTGTGATTGGAACCATCGCGTCGGCAAACTTGGAAGAAAAACCCAAGGAAGATAAGGTACTAAAGCTGCTGAAAGGTGTTTTAGAAGAAAAGGCAGGTTGGAATGAAGTTGTGCGGAGTGGGGCGATCGCTGGTTTAGCTGAATTCAAAACTTCGGAAGCAGCTTTAAATCTGCTGATCGAATATACCAAACTTGGTGTACCACAACCGCTACGTTTAGCCACAATTCGCGCTTTAGGCAAGATTTCTGTCGGTCAAAGTCCACCTAATTTGGAACGGATTTTAGAAAAATTAACAGAACTAGCCAAAGAAACCTTCTTTTTAACCCAAGTAGCCGTAGCCGCAGCATTAGGACAAATGGAAACGCCCAAAGCAGTGGGAATTTTGCGATCGCTAGTCGATCAAACAGCCGATGGGCGTGTACGTCGCTATGCTGAAGAAGAAATTTCCAAGGTGCAAAAGAATATTGGTTCAGAAAAAACCCTGCGTCAACTGCGTGAAGATTTCGACCAACTCAAACAACAAAATCAGGAATTGAGAAGCCGTTTAGAAAACTTGGAGGCTAAATCTAAATAGCATTACATAATACTTAAAAGTCGGTAATTGGTAATTGGGGCAAAACACTACCAATTACCAAATTTATAGTATTCATAAATAATAATTATGTTATGAATCGTGGGTTGATTCTTCCACCTAACTATACAATTCGTCCTGCAAGAAACCGAACAGATAGATGGGCCGTTTATAGATTACTAATTTTGGAGCGTGACGAAGAACCTTCTCGCTCGAAATTAGTGACAGTAGTCATGAATCCCTATACTTTGACTCTGTTTGCTTTGCTAGTTATTATTCTCTCATTGATAGGCTTTGTATTCCCATTACATGATTGGTTCTACATACTTATCATTTCGGTACTAAATGTTTTTGGATATGTTAGTTTCTTGCAGCTTGCTTTTCTATATAATCTGTTTCTAGAAAACGAAAGACGACTTGTTATCGCATTATATCGAGAACAAATAATTGGTTCTGCACTGATAGCTTTTCGAGGAAATTACTCAGTTTTGCTGGGATTGTACGTTGCACCTAGCCATCGTCGTAGAGGAGTGGGTAATCATCTAGTCCAGTATATTTTGCAGAGAGATACACTTCCAATATATGTTAATGCACCACCTGACTTACGCTCGTTCTATGCCCGTGCTGGCTTCGTTGAAACTAATACGCAGAGAGGATATAACATGGTTTTACGTGCATTTGACTTTAATAATGATTAAATCCAAGACAGTAATACTACTACTGATAGATGTAAATGCTAGTAAATAAAGTTACTTAACTATCGCATTTATTCAAATTTGTATAAATCAGATATAGGTAAATAAATATTTCTTGTTTGTATTTATATAAATTAAAGTTAAGAAAAGATAAAATCATCTAAAAGTTGGATAAGTAGTTGTAGTTTTATAAAGTATAATTAAGAAAAAGATAAACAAATCTAGGCAGTAACAGACGCTAAAATCGCCTCGATCGCTACCCCAAAGGGTAGAGTTCTAGTTATTTTAGACAGAAGACTACCGCTATCCTGCAACTTACAACTAACTTGCAGGTCAGGAGAAAAACAATAATTGTAAATTTTTCAGTTGAAGAGGCAAAAAAAGGCGTGGGTCAGTATCAACCTGCTCAACTAAAACTCTATAATCCAGATGCGATCGCTCGCTACTATAGCTCCCGTCCTTGGTTAGCTTGGGGACGACTGCTGAGAATTATCTTCTCCTTTGCAGGATTTATATTCAATCTGAAGTGGGACGAGTGGCAAGATAAAGTTGAGCAAAACAAGGGTAAACGAGCTATCCAGTTGCGAGAACTGCTCACCCGCCTCGGCCCGACTTTTATTAAAGTTGGTCAAGCCCTCTCCACTAGGCCTGACCTGATACGCAAAGACTTCTTAGAAGAACTGATCAAGTTACAAGACCAGTTACCACCTTTCGATAATGCGATCGCTTACCAGATTATCGAAACAGAACTAGGTCGTCCAATTCATGAAAGTTTTAGCGAACTGTCACCTCATCCAGTCGCTGCTGCTAGCTTAGGTCAAGTGTACCGGGGTCGTCTGGTGAGTGGTGAAGAAGTCGCCGTAAAGGTGCAACGCCCCAACTTACATCCGGTAATTACACGCGATCTATACCTGATGCGTTGGGCAGCCGGTTGGCTAGCTCCTTGGTTGCCTTTAAATCTCGGTCACGACCTCACTTTAATTGTGGACGAGTTTGGCACGAAGTTATTTGAAGAAATTGACTATATTAATGAAGGCCGCAACGCCGAGAAATTTGCTAGCAACTTCCACAATGACCCACAAGTAAAAGTTCCAGGCATTTATTGGCGTTATACCAATACCCACGTTTTAACCTTGGAATGGATTAACGGCTTCAAGCTAACGGATACTCAACACATCCGCGAAGCAGGTTTAGACCCAGAAGCGATCATCCAAATTGGTGTTACATCAGGATTGCAACAGCTTTTAGAATACGGCTTCTTCCATGCTGACCCTCATCCTGGCAATTTATTTGCTGTACCCGATGGTCGTATGGCTTATATTGACTTCGGCATGATGGATCAGTTGGAAGAAAGCACCAAAGAAACGCTGGTCGATGCACTAGTGCATTTGGTGAATAAAGACTATACCGACTTAGCCGAAGACTTTGTAAAACTAGGGTTTCTGACTCCAGACACGAATATTTGTCCGATAGTACCAGCATTAGAAGCGGTATTAGGAAATGCTATTGGCAAAAATGTCAAGGATTTTAACTTCAAAACTATTACCGATGAGTTTTCGGAACTGATGTACGAATATCCTTTCCGAGTCCCGGCAAAGTTTGCTTTGATTATTCGTTCCTTGGTGACTCAAGAAGGTATTGCCCTTAGCCTCAACCCGGATTTCAAAATTGTTGAAGTCGGTTATCCCTACATAGCACGGCGGTTGCTGACAGGGGAATCGCCTGCATTACGGCGACGCTTATTGAATGTATTGTTCAAAGATGGTAAATTTCAGTGGCAGCGATTAGAGAATTTGATTGCGATCGCTCGTACCGATAACAACTTTGATGTATTGCCCACAGCGCAGATGGGGTTCCAATACTTAATGTCGGAAGAAGGCAAGTTTCTCCGGCGACAGTTGGTGCTTGCTCTTACCGAAGATGACCGCCTGCATACCGAAGATGTACAACGTCTGTGGAACCTGGTTAAAGATGACTTAAAACCGGATCGTTTATTAAATGTAGCGATCGGCATTTTAACAGAGTTATCTAGAGAAGGCGCAGCTGCTATCCTTCCAAAAGTTACATCTACATCACGTGAGTCTTTTACTGGGAACCACTCAACAAATAAAAAGTAAAAATTTAATATCAATTAGGAGTTTTCATGTACTATTACCCTCTGCAACCGCCTTATTTTCTCTTACTTGTTGGCTTTTTGACAGCATTAACATCTGGGTTGGCATTATCTGGCACTTTGAAAGTAATAGTACAGAAATGGCCAAGTGAGCGTACAGAAAATACTAAACCGCGTTCCTCACTGAAACAATTACTTGTACCATTTATCGGTATAACTGGCGGTACTTGTCTATTTCTCTCTTCAGGCTTAGAGATATTTGGTTTTCCCTCCTCTTTAGCTTTAGGAGTCGGTCTACCAATTAGTCTCTTTACTTGTTTATTAGTTTGGTTGCAACTGGGAAGTATGATGACCTTTATAGAACGCGAAGGTATGCAATCTTTAGATTTAGATTCTTTTTCTTAGACGTAGGACACTCCATAAAGATTCAAATCAATAGACCTGTCTACAAATAAAGCTCAAAATAACTGAAACCATTACATAGCTTACTTCTTCGGTTATGCAAAGCTGTTAAACTCTAAAACCTTATTCAGAGATAGGTTTCAGGATAAATTTAATATAAATCTTTACCGCCAGTAAATAATTTACTGGCGGTTAGTGTTTTTTTACTGAAATTTCACAAATTTAAAAATCTAACTGGGTTAGAATTACTTACGTATGCTGTAACATCTTGCTAAAAAAGATAGTCAGTAATACTCAGCTTATTATTTTATTTGTAACTCAAAGATTAAAATAATGAAACTTAAAGTCTTTTTGATATGTACAGGTCTTGGTCACGTTATGCGGGGATATGAGTCTTTTGCCGAACAAGCATTTCAGGCACTATCAAAAGAACCTTCTCTAGATATAATCCTTTTTAAAGGTGGTGGAAAAGCAAAAGCAAAAGAAGTTCCTTTGTGGAATTTACCCCGTTATACTACAACAGCCTGTAGGATAGCTAAGTACACTAAAAGTAGTTCCTATTTAGTAGAGCAAATATCCTTTTTTTTTAGTCTTATACCACATATCCAAAGAGAGAAACCAGATGTAATTTACTTTAGTGATAACGAGATTGGTGATTTCCTCGCGTATTGGCGGCGTTTTACCAAACAAAGCTATAAATTAATTTTTTGTAATGGTGGGCCACTAGGAGCAAAGTCTCCCATTTTTGCCAATTGTGACCTTATACAACAAATTGCTCCTCAGCATCTTCAGAATTGTTTAAAAGCTGGAATACCCGCTCAAAAACAAACTCTACTTACTTTGGGGGCGGCAATACCTGCTAAATTACAAATACTTTTGCCTTCTGAGAAAGAGGCTTTAAGAAATAAACTAGGATTACCTGAGAAAACACCTTTAATTCTTTCGGGAGGTTATATCAGCAAAAAACATAAGCGCATGGATTATTTAATTCGTGAAGTTGCTAGTTTACCTGAACCACGTCCTTACCTTTTGTTACTAGGACAACAGGATGGAAGTTCACGCGAAATTATTGAACTGGGTAACAGCTTATTGGGCGCTGAAAATTTTCAAGCGAGAACCGTAGCCTCTCATGAAGTTGCAAACTACTATAAAATTGCAGATGCTTTCGTCTTAGCTTCTCTCCATGAAGGTCTAGGAAGGGTATTTTTAGAAGCAATGTCATACGGCTTACCCTGTATAGTTCATGATTATGGCGTTACCCGTTACATCTTTGATGATGAAGGGTATTTTGGCAACTTCAAACACGAAGGAAGTTTGGCAGATTTAATTAATCAGGTACTATCCAAAAGTGAAGATAAATCTAGATTTTATCGGCGTCATAACTTCATTTATGAGCGTTTTAGCTGGGATAAATTGCTGTCAAGCTATGTTGAGATGATTCACATGGTAGCTAATTGAATCAAAAACTTTTAAGTTAATTTTTGCTCAATTATTTAATTTAGTAGTTTTATCCTTAAAGTTACGATAATTTAGCTTAAAATTGTTGATTCTTTGCTGAATAAAACTACTAGTAGACTTTTGCAAAAGCTTTAGCTGGCTTGGGCGTGTAAAGCTTTGAGGACGTTTTTCAGGTGATTTTAAATAACGATAATGTAAGAAAACATCGCGGTAAGGAATATCAACATCTTCACCCCCACAAAGCCGCACAAAAGCTGAAGAAGAGATACTCATATAGTGTAAGTAGGTCAACTTACGCCCTTGGTCGTAGAGGATATTATCTACCACATCAAATTCAGAACTCCAATGATTACCAGTTGCCTGTTCACAGTCATGGAAAGCAAAGTTATAATAGGAAATTCCACTTCTTAAGACCATGTAGTTAAATAAAGATTGATCAGGCGCTAAAAAAGCCATAACATCAGCTTCACCTGCTATTAATTTGTCAATTAATTCGGCTCTAAGCGCTGGAGAAAAAATATTTTTCTTAGTGGCGAACCAACCAGCACAAAATACTTTAAATTGCAAGTTATCTGAGTTAAAAACTTGCTGCATTTGTTCTGGCGACCCATCAAAAATATATTTTAAATCAGATTTATACTGAAAATCATTGACTACCCAATCGTAGTTATCTAATTTTTCATATACATAATCTACGGGCCCCATTAACAAGGTATCTGCATCAAAATAAATAAATCTATCAAAGGGGCCATCCACAGCACAAAATTTGCGGTGCATTGGTAACTCATAAAGTTCTGGAAAGCCCCACTCTCGCCAAGTTTTTTGCGCTCTAGGGTAATTTTTCCATATCTGAGTCGCAAAGTTATCCCAATAAGCTATGGAATCAGAATCTTCAAATAAAGTGACATTATCTCTAGATGCAATCTCTACCTTCACCTTGTCTAACCGCTCATTGTATGGAAGTATACAAATAGGAATTTTCCTACCAGCATTAGCTTCTATACTGTTGAGCAACGCAATTAATTGGTCATAGACAACATCATTAGCTAGGATGTAAATACCATCAATCATTGTGATACTCCTAATATTAAGTACGGGCAGCAACAAAGGGAAATAAACGGCGAGTCAGTTTGGGGATAAAAGCGAATTTACCTTCATGGAGATAGCGATAGTGTTCCCACAATTGCCAATAGGGACTACCAGTTTTCATCCGCGTACCAGCCCAGTGGAGATATTTTAGGCGTTGTCCTCGGTCATAGAGAGCGTAGTCTTGCTGTTGGAAATTTTGCGAACCTGCCCAGCTTCCAGGCCCTCCCCCAGGAATTTTGACGAGATTACCACGCTTGGAAATTAGTTTGAGAACAAGATAATTTAAAATCGGTTGGTCTGTAACTCCTTCAGAAAAATCGAAATATTCACGATGTACGGCACACTCGCGCAAAGCTTCATCCATTTGTTGTTCGGTAATAATTCCTTTTCTGGAAGCCCAAAAACCACTGTTGAAAACATCTTCAAGTTGGGCATCAGAAAAAATTTGCTGCTCTTTCACAAATGGGGAAAAGATATTTCGCAGCTTGTCATTAGCGTGATGGTAATCACAACAAAAGAAATCGACTTCTGAAAGTTTGTCTAAATTGTCAGCGATTTTTTCAAAAACGACAATATCCGTATCAATATAAATAAATTCATCTAAAGGGCCAAACCACGCCACCAGTTTCCGCATTTTGTTAGGTAAGGCGAGGAAATCTCGATCAAAAATTTCTCCGATGCGTTTGGTAAATTTATCAATCAGTTCTAAATCTGGAAAAATTTGCACTTTATGTAAGGTAGCAAGCTGCTCTGCTACCTTGTGATAATTTTCATTAAAAGGTATAAGATAAACGGTAACTTCTGAGTCATAGTATCGAATGCTATTGAGTAAAGCGATCGCATTATCGATAACGCGGTCATTGGCAACAATATAAATTCCCCTACTCATAAATTATCCTTGATTAATTAGCTTAAGTTTTTGCAAAGCTCTTGTCAGTAAATTTGGTACTGGAGCGTCATTATAATTCTTAGGAGGAGTGTTAAACACTGGACGCTTTTCTGGTTCGTGTAAGTAACGATAATAGAGAAATAAATCTCGATAGGGAAACTCAATATTTTCTCCAGCACAGACTGCTTGATTGATATTAGGAGGAATCCCAATGTAATGGAGATAAGTTAGCCGATTACCTTTATCATAAAGAAGATGTTCTCGTTCCTCGAAGTGTTTAGAGGTGGCAGAACATCCTGTTTTTTCATTATCTGGCAGTTGGCGAGCAAAGTTATAAATAGAAAGATTAGACCTCATTACCATGTAGTTGATCAGTGGTTGTTCGCCAGCACCACTATATAAAATTTCTGCCTCACCATTTTGTAAATGTGATATCAGCCAATCTCTTTGTTCTGAGTTAAATATGCCCCGTTTAGAGCCATAAAAGCCTGAGCAAAATATTTCCGAATCAATGCGTTTTTGCTCGAAAACTTTTAATAATTTGGGAGAATTAACATTATAGATTTTACTAACGTCTTTAAATTGAAAATCGTAGACAACAAAATCATAGCTATCTAGCTTTTCAAACACTGGTGCGAGTGAGTTCATCACCAAGGTGTCTGCATCTAAATAGATAAACTTCTCGAATGGCCCATCAAAAGCACAAAAACGACGGTGAGCGCCATAAAGACGGGATTTACTGCGATTCAATCGTTCTGGCGCTGCTGTGAGCATAAATTGATCCCAGAGGTTGATTGATTCTTGATCGTCGTAAAGAAATACATTAGGGCGTTTAGCTATTTCGTCAGCAATCCGTTGTGTTTGATCGTCGAAAGGGTAGATACAAACAGGAGTTTCTGGCCCCAAGATAACATCAATACTGTTGAGCAAAGCTACCAGTTGATCGAAAACATAATCATTGCCAAGGGTACAAATACCATTCATAATTTATGAGTGTTGAGCAACAAAGTTTGACAACCAGTTAAGTAAGTTTAATTTGTGTAAGATGATTTGACGTGCTTCTGCGATCGCATCTTTGGCAGCATACCAAGCATCAGGTGTAGCTGTCACTTCTTGGATGTAGGCAATGCCTTTTTCATCTAGACTCGGTAATCTTAAAAAACTACCCGGTGGCAATAATTTATCAGCAGCCGGGCCACCATAGTAAATTGGCAGACACCAAGCAAGTAAACTATCCCAAAGTTTTTCACTCACATACCAATTATTATCGGCATAGTTTTCAATTGCCAAATTGTAATAGTATGGTGCCATACCGTACCACTTATTACCCAGTTCTCCCGACTTTTTCGCCCATTGTGGTAAGTTACGCCCATACAAATCAAACTTAATGCCACTAGATTGTAGAGACTGCAAAAAGTCTAAACGTTGGCGATGATTAACTGTGCGGCTAATTCCTGAAGTAATCCAGCTACATGGGGCAACTTTTTGGGGACACGGCATTTCATTCAAATCTTGAAATGAATTTGAGTGATACCAAATAGCAGGCATATAGTCAGGAATTGGGGCAAAATCATCGGGACCAGAAATGTAGTTAGAATACTCTTTGGCTTGTTGATAATTATGATTAGTGATTTCGACAATTTCATCTAAAGGCGGTTCTCTTAGTAAATAAATAATCCGCTCTTTGTTGACACCACGCAGTAAAGATTCAACATTTACTACTGATTTTTGCTGGCGTTTGCGAAAACTATCTAACCAAGATTTTTGCGGCGAAGCTTGAGGAAAATCCAATTGATACATCAGTAGAAAATCTGGTTTTTCTGCCAGCGCCTGCATTTGTATATTGCCCCAAACTCCAAATTGATTCGGGGTTTGTTGCCATAGCCAATCGGCTCTGGTTTCTAAACCTCGATAGCTGCTAATCATACCTACAGTTGTAATAGTCATTTTAGTTATAAGTTATTAGTCATTACACAATAAGTTGAGGCAGCAGAGATTCATCAACATAACTAAGGATTTTTGCTGCTCGATTTTCCCAGGAAAACTGCTTGACAAACTCGATACTATCTGGATAGCCTTCTATCTTTCTGGGATGAGTTTCTAAAACCCGCTTCAGACTTTCGGAAAATTCGCTGGGGTTATCTGGTTCACACCAAGCAGCGATCGCTTGGGTATCTTGAAACTCAACTAATGATGGAATCTTCGTCGAGACAATAGGAGTTCCAGAGGCGAAGTAGTCAAACAGCTTTAGGGGAGATGTGAAAGTTGCCGCTTTTCCCGAACAATGAGGGTGAGCTAAAACATCGGCTGCTTGTAGCAAAGATGCTAACTCATTATGTAAAACGTATCCCAAAAATTTAATATTATGAACCTGTTTTTCTTTTGCTAATTGCTGATAATCCTCTACTTCTTTTGCCTTACCACCTGCACAGGCAAATTGTACATTCGGCATTTCTTTAGCCACATCAATTAGTACATCAATACCTTTAAATTGCAGTAGCGCTCCCGCATAAACTACCAATTTTTGGCTTTCGTCTTGCAATAGTTTTTGACGCCATTCTGCTGCTTTTTCTGGTTGTCTCTCCATAAATAAACGATTAAAACCATTGTGCAGCTTAATCACTTTTTCTGGTGGCATCCCATTTTTAATCATGCTTTCGCGGATGGTATCTACAACGGTGACAGCAATTTGTAACAGTGGATTTTTAACAATTTCTGGCTCAAATGGCTTGTCTTCGTGGTGGTGATGTTCGTAAATTGCAGGAAGGCCATTTTTGATAGCAGCTTTTACAAAATTCCAGTTGCGACTGTGGACAAGTTTGGTACTCGGAAGTATGTGAAATGGTAAGTAATATTTGCTGGCAATGGTATTAGAGTCAGTAAATTTACTCCGAAAATGGTCAATTGGCCAAGGCATCGGCAAAGGAGCAACTTTTAATTTGTCATGGAGGTTGTAATATTTAATAAGTTCTATTGGTGTTTTTCTTGGTTGAAAAGGACGAGCTAAATTAATTGGGTTAATAGTTTTTGGTTTTTTGTCAGGGTATACCAAAACTGTTGAGTATCCCAAATTAGCGGCGGCGTTAGCGGCATTTGTAGACTGCACTAGATGAGCTTCTGGCTGTGGCAACTCTTCACCAATGAAGAAAATGTAGTGCTTTTTTAAATCAGGATTTTTCATAAATTTAGATATTAATACTATTCTCAAATTTTTCTAAATTATCTAGCAGATATATAGCAGATTCATAACTTTCATGAATTAATCCATTTTGTTCTTCTGTAGTGGATATCAAATTATCAGCTAGAGAGCGAAGAGAGCTAAGTATGAGGTTAAGAGAAGTCCGAAACTCAACGGAGATATGATTAAAGGTTTGATAATGGTTACTGATAATATTTTGATTTTGGTCAGAAATTGAGAGCATTTGCCCCTTGATTTGTAAGTTAATAACATCTTCAAAAACATCAATAGTATTGAGAATTCTCCAAGCTGATTTATAAGAGTCTTCAATTAATTCGTGCCGTTCTTGGGAATCGTCTACCAAATCATCAAGTAATAAGCGTAGAAAACCAATCATCGAGTTCATCTGCGTCCGAATTTCGTGAGAGATGCGGAGCAAGCTTTGATTGTGTTTGGCAGCACTTTCAGGACGAGGAGCAAATTGCATTGAGTACAAACGTGAGTAGTAGCCACCCTTTTGTAAAAGTTCTTCATGGGTTCCCACTTCTACCACCTGTCCTTGATCTAATACGGCTATTTGATTGGCTTTTTGGACTGTGGAAAGACGGTGAGCAATTACCAGGGTGGTGCGATCGCGACTCAATTCATCGAGTGCAGCTTGTACTAAACGTTCAGAAACGGTATCTAAAGCGCTGGTGGCTTCATCTAGAATTAAAATTTCGGGATTTTGAAGGAGGGCGCGGGCGATCGCTAATCTTTGCCTTTGTCCACCAGATAACATGACGCCGCGATCGCCTATCAAGGTGTCAAATCCTTGAGGTAATTTGCTAATAAATTCATAAGCATTTGCCCGCTTGGCTGCTGTCAGAATTTCATCCTCAGTAGCCTCTGGCCGCCCATAAGCGATGTTATTCTGCACCGAGTCATTGAAAAGAAAGGTATCTTGACTAACAATTCCCATCCGCTTTCGCAGGGATATCACATCGAACTCCCGCAAATCGATGCCGTCAATGGTAATACTGCCTGCGATCGGGTCATAAAATCTCGGTAAAAGGTCTGCCAAAGTGGATTTTCCAGCACCAGAACCGCCTACCAATGCTAAAGTTGTGCCACGTGGTAAATATAAATTCACATCTTTGAGTACCAATTTCTCATAACCAGGGTAAGCAAAGCAAAGAGAATTAAAAGACACTCCCTCTTCTAATTTTACGTAGGGAAGCTTACCTTTACTCATGAACGGCTTATCGTCTAGGCTTAAAAACTCATTGGTAACATCCACGCTGGCGGCGGTACTGGCAAAGTTGCTGCGAATAGTATTTAGCTGAGAAATCAATGGTAGTACTCGCAGTAGCACTAATAAATATGTCAGTAGTACAGTAGAAAGAGAAGAAACTTGGCTAGCAAAGAAGGTTTTACTCAAAAGTACAATCAGGAGCAAAGCTGTAATCCCCATTACCTCACTTAGGGGTGTAATTACTTCCGAATTAACCTGAGATTGGAAATCTGCTAACTCGCGATCGCGAATTAACTTTTTAATCCGTTGATATTCTTTCTCTTCATTTCCCGTTGCCTTTACCAGCCTAATTCCATTCAAGGTTTCCAGTACAGAGATTGAGTAGGCTCTAGACATCTCACTAAGCTGCTTCCCAAAATTTTTAGACCGGGAAATAGCATATTGATTTACCAACGTCACCAACGACAGCAAAAATGTAGCAGCAATTGTCAACGGCCAAGAAATTGACAGCAATATACCAACAAAAACTAAAATTGTGATTCCCAGGATAATTATCTTGACTGTACTACCTATAGCGCTTGCAGACCGACCAATTTCTCCACCTAGACGGTTGATTAAATCACCAACTTTCGTCTTGGCGTAATAATCTAGATCAATTTCTAGTAATAACCTTAATCCAGTTTCGCGCATATCCGAGGTTAGCTTTCTGGTTAAAGAACTCGATGTTAATGAACTGGCATAAGTAGCTAAATTTTTTAAAATAATTGTAAATATAATCGCTCCAGCCATTACTAATATTCGGTATTTTTCTGGAGTATTGTCAAAGGGAGATATCATCGCTTTTAAAATGGGAGGCGCAGTATTTAAATCTACTTCTTGACCCACAATTTTCAAAATAACTGGCACAATTAAAGCTGTGCTAATCCCATTAAACAAACCTCCCGAAAATCCTAACAATATTGTCAGCAGAATCAAACCTGGATAAGGTTTAGCGAATCTTAGTAGTAGTTTTCTGGTAGACATTGGGTATTTTTAGGCCAATTTAACTTATTAATATTATTCACAAATTAGTTGCTAAAAAAAGCTAATCATCAAATAAATACAGCACTCCGTTACAAGGTAGTGGAGAAAAAAATCTGATTAAGATTTGGTTGGGTTCCTAATCCCCAGTCTCATGGCCCACACCCAATCAAGATTCAAAACCGAGCAATTACTGACTTGAGCGTGGAAGCCATAGCTTCTATGCTATAGTGTTTCACACATCTTTCTCTTGCCTTGATACCTTGCTGGTCTGCTGACTCTAAATTTTGAAAAATAAATTGAATTTGTTCAGCAATCTGTTCAGGACAAGCAGGCTCGACTAAATAACCAGTATTACCTAAAATTTTGGGAATATCTCCAACGCGCGTTGATAATACAGGTTTAGCCATTGCCATTCCATCTGTCAACTTCAGAGGAAATTGAGCACGAGTTTCTGAGGTATCTCGTTGGGGAACAACTACAATGTGAGCTGCTGCTACTAAATCAGGCATAACATCAGCTGGATACTTTGGTAATTTGATAATCCAGCGTCCCCACTTTTGTTGAAGTTGTTGATCGTAATCATCATAAGGACTACCACCTACAATCACTAGTCTTAAGTCTGGCTGATTAATTTTATCCAGCGCCATGAGAACATCTTCTAGACCTTTATAAGGTCTTGGCGCACCAGGAAACATTAAAATACGATATTCAGATAAACCATAACGATTTCTGCTGGACTCAGCATCATATCGAGTGGGATCAAATAAAGAAATATCTTTACCATTTGGAACAAATGTACCGCCAAAACGCTGCTGTAAAAATTCAGTATGCACCGTCACAGCATCAGCGTAATTTACCAAACCTTCCATCCATTTCACATACAAAGGATGATAAGGATTCCTAAGTGCGCCGTCTGGTTTTAATAACTCCCTAGCTAATTGTTTAGGTGTGGGACGATAATGCCAGTCATCGCCACCGTACCAACTAAGTTCCCAATCATCTATGTCTAAAATTAACGGTTTGAGGCTAAATATTTTTTTAAGTAGGGCAACTCCAAAACTTGCTATTTGTGGTTTGATAGCGTAAATTATATCTCCATTAATTTTTGGTAAAATTTTGTTAACTTCTCCAAAAAAATCTGGAAAACTTTTGCCCGGTAAATTATAAACGTTTAATTCTGATGGTAAATTTCGATATAAATTATTTCCAAATAAAAAACCCATAACTTCAACTTCATATTCTAAACTTTTTAAGGCTGTTGCTATCAAGTATGCACGCAAAAGAGCTGCACTTGATAAATCTGAAACCAACAGCGATATTTTGGAAAATTTTTTCACGATTTTTATACTTATTTAGTGCGCCAAGGATTTGTAACTTGATTTGGTAGAAATACTTGAGCAAATCTGTCAAAAACCCTTGTGTATAAAGAACGGGTAATATTCTTAGCATACTGGGGGCGATAAGGATAGGTACAATGAAGAACTTTAATTTGATCCTGAATATTATAAGCATCTTGCCACTTACTGAGATAATTATAGGTAGGTGGTAAGATTTTTTTATGAGGACGTACAGATGCGATCGCAGATGCAAAAGCTCCTTGATCTTTTAGAAGTAACTTATCTTGGTTATTTTTGACAATCTCAAAAAAACGTTTAAATTCTTCAAAAAATACTTTGGTTACTTCTGTTTTCCGAAAAGCCATAAAACCGCCATTATACTGCACACTATCCGCTTGTAATGGTAAACCTACAGATTGCAGAATTGGCAAAACATTTGGTAAAAGGTCTTCTTGCTTTCCACGCAACAAATTTGTAGCTTTCAGAATGGATGGTTGCACATCTTCAGTTAACAGAAAATCATATTCATCCAAATATTCAAATACGTCATTGATATCGGAAAGTAAACAAATATCTGAATCTAAGTAAATCGTTTTATCAAACTCAGAGGCTGCATATAGAGCCAGTTTTGCTTGCCGTGATGCTAAAACAGTATTTTCATTCGCCGGGGCAGGCTTTAAAATTACATTTTTAAAAGCCTTTAATAACGGATAGAGTACTACCGGTACTTGGTCAATTAAAATAATTATCGGCTCTTGATGAAACTTCCTAATCGCCGCTAAAAAATGAATACAATCTTGAAAAGAGTAAAGTCCGGTTAAAATGGTAATAAATCCTCTTGTGGAATTCATAAAATAGCTCACATAAAGAGTTAATGGAAAAGCTTTTGTACTTTTTAAACTTAAATATTCAACACTTTTACTGATATTAGCTTCAATATTAAACGCTTCATCGATTAAGCTATATACTACTTGATATGGACTATTCGTATCATTAGCATAGGAAATTACAAAAACCAGAGTGGATAGCTTAAATGGCGTATATTTTAATAACTTCCTAAATTTTGATTTACTTTTATTATAAATACAAGGATATTTATAGTTTGATATTCAACAAATACTTAAAGCTTTCAAAAAAAATGTATATAATTAATGTATTGTCAAAAAAATACATTTTTATAATCCCTTTTTTTGACAGGATAAATCTAAATTTATATCTTTAAATCCAAAAACAATAGAATAAATGTAACTTTTTATTTGCGGTTATTACCAGAGAAATTTCACTGAGAAATTCAGATTGCTTTTGCTTTTATTAAGTGTATCTACCGGAGAACTATAGTAATATATTATCATGCTGAATATTGAGTTATGGCTAGATTATATCAAGTATTTATACTGGATGTAGCTGATGCAAGTAGCCTTGTGACTCGATGAGTCTTAAGATTATTAATGAATGTTAAACATATATGTTGTGAGGGAGGCAGAGGTAATGCAGGTAATCCGTCTGGAAGCACTCTCAGACAACTACATATTTTTGTTACACGATCGTAAACAAAATATCGCTGCTGTTGTCGATCCAGCAGAATCCCAACCAGTATTAAAGAAACTGGCAGAATTAAAAGCTGAGTTGGTAGCAATTTTCAACACCCACCATCATAACGATCATGTGGGTGGTAATAAGCAATTAATAGAAGAATTTCCTCAACTGATAGTTTATGGAGGAGCCGAGGATCGTGGTAGAATTCCCGGACAGCAGGTGTTTTTGCAACAAGGCGATCGCGTCCAGTTTGCAGACCGCATAGGTGAAGTTATCTTCGTCCCCGGACATACCCGCGCTCACATCGCTTACTACTTTCCCCCCGAAAAAGCTGGTGAAACAGGCGATTTATTTTGCGGCGATACCTTATTTTCTGGTGGTTGCGGTCGCTTGTTTGAAGGAACACCAACCCAAATGGTGGAGTCTTTAAGCAAACTGCGTTCTCTACCAAATGATACATATATCTGGTGTGCCCACGAATACACCTTAAACAATCTGCAATTTGCTCTAACTGTAGATGGCGACAATGCCGACTTACAAAAACGCTTCAATGAAGTGAAGACTTACCGTAGTCGAGGAGAAGCTACCATACCATCGCGGCTGGGAGTGGAGAAGCGAACCAATCCCTTTTTGCGTTGGGATCAACCATCATTACAATCAACCGTTAAGGGTAGTGATGGCGTGGAAACCTTTGCGCGGATACGGGAAATGAAAAATAACTTTTAGGTATTGGGTATTGTGAATGGGGAAAGGGAAAGGGGTAAGGGGAAAAGGGGAAAGATTAAATTTATTCCTTTTCCCTTTAACCTTTAACCTT
>NZ_JAVRBY020000074.1:0-32466 GCF_034531035.1 Nostoc sp. DedQUE02
TCCAACTTACTCACACCCCACACCCCACACCCTACACCCTACACCCCAATTATCACCATAATTTCTGTTCCTTGACCCGGTTGGCTTTGAATCGTTAGTTGTGCGCCAATACGCTCTGCCCGTTCGCTCATTCCTAATAAGCCAAACCCACCGCTCAAGGGAATGCAACCCACTCCAAAACCTCTTCCATCGTCTTTAACCCGTAAGATACACTGTGTTTCGTTGTACACCAACTCAACCAGAATTTCGCCAGCACTTGCGTATTTAATCGCATTAGTTAATGCTTCCTGCCCAATTCTGAGTAAGTTATTCTCCACTTCGCTTGGTAAGGAATAGGCTGTACCCTGAGTTTCGCAAATCAGAGCCGTGTCGGTCGTCGAGCGCATTTGAGCCACAATACGATGCAAGGCACTCTCTAAATTACCTTCTTCTAGTAGCTGCGGACGGAGTGCTGATACGGATCGCCGTGCCCCTGCTAGTCCAGCGCGTGCTAGTTCCTCAATCATTTCCAGATGTACTTGGGTTGCTTCTGGGTCGTCCGCCAGCACTTGTGTTGCCGCTCCAACCTGAAGCAGAATACCTGTGAAAGATTGAGCCAGTGTATCATGAATTTCTCGCGCCATGCGGTTGCGTTCTTCCAGAATTGAGGCGTGTTCGGCTCGTTTGCGATCGCTGATATCTGTGTTTAAAGCATAATATCCAATGACTTGAGCATTTGCATCGAAATCAGGAATTAAGGTTACACTCAAGTACTTTTTGCCCACTGGCAGAGGCATTTCTACTTCAAACGTGGTTGTTTCTCCCCTCAACGCCTGGTTAATGTAAGGTTCTATCATTTGATACGACATACGATCTATACGATCTACCAGTTCACGAACCGACTTGCCTAAAATTTCATCTCGGCTACAATTACACCAAATCTCATAGGTGCGGTTGACAAAGCGGTAGCGTTTCTCGGCATCGATGTAACCAATACTAACCGGGAGAGCGTCTGTAATGAGCCGCAATTCCTGTTCATGAGCGCGCAGGTCTGCTTCACTTTGCTGTAAAGCCGCTGTCCTTTGAGCAACCTCCTGTTCCAAAGTGCGGTTGTAATTCGCTAAGAGATGTTCTGCAAGTTTGCGCTCTGTGATGTCTTGAAAAGCTGCGATCGCATAAACCACATTGCCCTGTTCGTCAAAGACTGGAGTTCCCCACCCTTCAACTGGAATCGTTGCATTGTTTTGGTGAATATCTATATCGTCAATCCTGGTGCGTTCGCCGCTCAACGCCCGAATAATTGGCAATCTCTCTGACGGATAGATTTGATCCGTCCCCGTCACATAAAGTTGATAAGTCTCTGAAAGTTGATCCGGTGTGGCGGCAGGATCAACGCCTTTACCCATAAGCTCAATTCCCCGTTGATTGACATAGTAAGGGCGACCCGTCGCGTCAATAATGCCAATTCCCACTGGAATCGCTTCTAGAAATTGAGTCATCTGACTTTCGCTAGCCCGGAGCTTTGCATAGAGTTTGGCATTTTCGATCGCAATGGCTGCCTGGGTGGATAGCAGATTTAAGACTTGCGATCGCGTAGCGTCTCCTAATGCCTCCGGCACGCCTGCGCGAACGGAGACTCGATCTGGTGTAAATACTCCAGCCGCTAATTTATTTTCTAGATACAACACGCCCACTAGCTTACCTTGATTGAGCAGAGGTAAACATAAAATTGATTGAGTTTGATTCTGTTGAATATATGGCTCATTAATAAAATTACCTTCACGAGTAGCATCATTTAAGATGACAGATTCATGAGTACGAATAACATAATTAATAATTGATTCAGGTAGATGATTTGCAGTTGGGATAGATTGCAGCACTTGTGTAGCATAGACATTCTCACCCTCATTAAGTTCATTAGACGCTTCAATCACCCATTTTCCTGAGTTTTCTAAAATCAAAAATCCTGTTTGTGCACCAGCATTTTCGATTAATATCTTCATCAAGGAACGGAGCAGCTGATCTAGTTCAATTTCACTCGAAATCGCCTGAATTGCCTTCATCACTGCCGTTAAATCAAAAGCGATATGTGAGGTATTAGAGGTGGTTCCAGCAGTAGTGCGGATTGGTGTGGAAGCCACGCTCGACTGTTCAGGAAATAGTTGCGGATAGCGAGTTTCTAAATCTCTCACTTTCGCAGTTGCTCCCCACCGTTCATAACAGTAGTGAGCTTCTTTCATATAGGTTTGGGCGATCTTTTGCCGACCTCGCACCAAATAATGTTTAGCAGCTAATTCATAAGCTAACGCCTCTTCCTGAATATATTCATTTTCCCTAGCTCCTTGAATTGCTTGTTCATAAAATTCCTCTGCTTCAAACCACTGGCTCAAAACTCGTGCCGTCTCTGCTTGCACCAAATGATATTTATGCAAACAATTCATTGGCGCATACTGTGACCATTGCTTCATTTTCTCCTGAGTAACCGTAACTTTTTTGAGCAGTTCCTCCTGTACTTGAGCGCTGCTTTCAGAGTATATGGCGAGTCTTGCCAGCGCATCATATAGATAGTAAAAAGGAGCAACAGGTGTGCCTGTTATTCGGATTAAATAACGTTCTGCTATGGTTGAGTTTTCAACTGCCTGAGCATACTCAGAAAATAGGTAGCACAGGATAAGTTTATTGAAATAGACATCAAAGGTTGACGTTCCATCATTTGCTGTTTCATGTTGTGGCAATCCGCTTTCTTCATTGTAGAATTCGCCAACTAGGTGAGTTAGGCTGACCGAAAATCCCATCAAATTTGCGATCGCCTGCTGATATATTTGGTTCCAGGTTAGCGCCGTTTTCTGTTTTATTTGACGAATTGCTTCATTGTATTTCGTCATCTCGCGCTCAACTTCTACGAGTTCCTTTCCAACTGCGTAGAATTGGAAGCAATAACAATGGGCACAATAAGCAGCAAACTCTAAATCTCCAACTTCTAAACCTCTTTGGTAGGCTTCTAGCAAGGGCTGGATTGTGTTTTTAATATGCTTTTTCCAATGAATAATAAAGTTATTCACAATGAGTAATGTTCTAGCTCTAAGAGAATGAACATTAAGGTGTGACAATAGATTTAGCGCAAGTTGTCCAAACTCGTACCCAATCTCAATGTTCCCACTCGTTCCACAAAGAATTAATCCGTAAAAGGCATAGGCAAAGGGAGATACAACAGCATTACCAGATTGAATTGATAAGTTTACTTGTTTAGCCACAAGTAGAGGCATCAAATTAGGAGCCGCAACATAGGCAGCGATCGTGATGCTTGATAAGATTCGCATCGCCGCCAACTTGTCTGGTTCGGTCATTTCCGGCAAATGGAGCAAGTCCTCGATTGGCTTCTGGCCAATAAGTGATGCGATCGCGTCTAGCTCAAGCTGAATGTCTGACTGAGTTGGCGTTTGGGGAAAACTGATTCCCAGTTGCAGCAAAACTTGCAATCCAGTGTTGATTGCTTCTAATGGCTGGTTCTGCGCGATGTCAGTTTGAATTTTGACTTCGTAAACTTTCACGATGTCGAGAACAGTTTTAGCTGATTGCAGAACGATCGCTGCCCAAGATTCTACCTGCTGAAAATCGCCACACAAATACGCGACTTCTGTTGTTTCTAAATATAAATCTAATGTTAAGTCATAGTTTGTTTGCCAGCTAGAAGCTGCTAGCCAAACTCTTGCTATGGCTAAATAGTTTTGAGCCATACTATAGGCGATCGCAGCTTTTGCTTTCTGTCCTGCGATTAAATTTAATCTAGCAATTTCATTGCGTTCTAGTCGATCTGTGACAAGCTCAATTCCATGATTAAGATGATCGACAATTTCAAACAGTCGGTCTGATAGTCTCTCTGGCAAAATTTTTCCGAGGAGATTGCGACCAATTCGTAAATGAACAATTTGTTTTTGCGATTCATCGATTAAGGTGTATGAGGCTTGCTGCACGCGATCGTGCAGAAACTTATACTTTTGAATTAACAAATTTTCATCTAATTCAGATAGTGGTTGAATTAATCCAACCTGTATGGCAGTTAGTAAATCTTGAAAAATCGTTTCGGGTGGCCGATCGCAAACAATCGATAGAGTATTTAAATTAAATTCAGCGCCGACGCAAGCAGCTAACCGGAGAATTTGCTGTGTATTCTCTGGCAGTTTCTTCAACTTGTAAAGCATCAACTCGACAACATTATCAGTGATATCTTGGGCTTGGATCTGAGCTATATTCCACTCCCAGCTTAAGTTTTCAGCATCAAAGGTCAATAAATTTTCGCTATAGAGCATTTTCAAAAATTCATTCACAAAAAAAGGATTGCCCTCAGTTTTACGCAACACCAACTCAGCTAATGAACGAACGGTGTCTGCATTCCGATGTAGCGTCTCGGCAATCAACTGATTCAACGGCTCAAGAGTTAAGGGTGCTAAAATAATTTCCTGAAGCACTGCCCCTTGTTTTCGCAGTCTCTTTAGCATTAATGCTAATGGATGTGTTGGATTTACTTCATTATCTCGATAAGCTCCAATTAAAAATAATGATTGAGCTTGCTCATCCAGCAGCATCAACTCAATTAAATTCAGCGTTGCTGAGTCTATCCATTGCAAATCATCTAAGAATATCACCAGGGGATGTGATTCTGAACAAAACACCCGCACGAACTGCCCAAAGATTCGATGAAAGCGATTTTGAGCTTCAGTTGCTCCAATTTCTGGTACGGGCGACTGCTTGCCGATAATTAATTCAACTTCGGGGATCACATCAATGATGATTTGTCCGTTGTTGCCTAAAGCTGTAAGTAAGAGCGATCGCCACTGTTGCACTTGTTCGTCTGGTTCACTGAGCAATTGCTGCACCAATTTTTGTAGAGCATCTGCGATCGCACTGTAGGGAATATTGCGCTGAAATTGATCAAATTTACCAGAGATAAAATAACCGCGCTTTTGGGTAATTGGTTTATAGATTTCCTGCACTAAAGCAGATTTCCCAATACCAGCATAGCCAGACACCAACATCATTTCGACTTGGAATTTTGGGTTGCCTGTTTGTTCCCTTTGTGAAGTTGTTTCTGAATTGTTTGCTAAAGCAGCAACGGGATTTGACTCTGGACACGCTACACGATCAAACGCCGCCAGTAACATTGCAACTTCATTATCCCGTCCATAAAGTTTTTGGGGAATTTGAAACTGACTCGAAACGTCTTGAAGCCCAAGTTGAATGCTAGAGATTTGACCGATTTCTTTTAATTGGTCAGCACAGATTTCTAAATCCGCTTTGATTCCCCAGGCATTCTGATAGCGATCTTCTGCATTTTTTGCCATCAGTTTGAGAATGATGTCTGAAACTGGTTTGGGAATCTTTGTATTTATTTCATGAGGTGAAGGCGGTTGTTTGGCAATATGACAATGGACTAGTTCAAGGATGTCTGTTGTGAAAAACGGCAGATGTCCAGTTAGCAGCTCGTAGAAAGTTACACCCAGCGAGTAAAAATCTGTGCGGTAATCAAGCCAACGGTTCATCCGCCCAGTTTGCTCTGGAGACAGGTAAGCGAGTGTTCCTTCTAAAATATAAGGATTCTTAAAAGTCGGATTTGTGCGGTTGAATTGAGTAGCAATCCCAAAATCAATAATTTTGACAACGCCAGTATCCAGATTAAAGACTATGTTTCCAGGATTGATATCTTTATGAATGATATTGGCTGCATGAATTCTGCCCAGAATGTCGCAAACAGCGATCGCAAGACTTAAAAATTGGGATAAAGGCATAGGGCAGAAGATATCTGGGCGCTTGTGCATCCATTGCTCTAGGGACTCTCCCCCAAAATCTTCTAAGAGAATCACCAGAGTTCGTTGATAGTCCTGCTGGCTGTATGCTTTGATAACTCCTTCTAATTTTAGGGAGCGGGTAATTTTATATTCCTGTCTGTAGCGAGTCAGTTCTTGGGGAGAAGGATAATCAAGCTTTAGCATTTTGACTACCACCCCTACTCCATCGTCTCTGATGCCCCGATACACTAGAGAATTAGAACTCTCGTATATTTTCTTTTGAATGGCAATACCAGGTAGAGCAATCATAGAACAACTCTTGAGAGGATAATCTCGCAATACCTCAAACTATACAGCAATTCTTATTCTGAGAATAATTGCTTGCTGTTTGCTCACAAATTGTCCATGACTGTCGCTGCGGCAATCTTGTAGCTGGCTGCTATCCGCGTGTAACCAAACCTTTGCTTACAATATTCTTCAAAGGTTTTGTGAGTTGAACGGTATAGTTTGCGATCGCCTACGGCGGAGCGTAGCCCATCGCGTAATTCCGTTAATGCCTTTCCCGCTTCAAAAAACGCCCGTTCCACCTTCGGCTCTAAATTTAGGCGATCGCTTCACCTGCACTCAATTGCTGAACACCGCGAATGCAAACAACTACGAAACAAGGGATATCAACCTGATTTAAACATTGCTGATGCTCAAACTACGCTCACCTATCTGCTTTTGTAAGTTATACTGCTATCGAGAACCTTCTGATTAGTAGAAAAGCGATTGCCTGAATGTAGTCAATATTCAGACGATTGCAACCTAGCCTCAACTTTTATATCCTTCAATAAGGCGCAACTACATCATTTGCCGAGCCATTAATTGGGCAAATAAACCTTCAACAGCAGCTAGTTCCTCAAAAGTTCCTTGTTGTACAACTCGACCTCCCTGAAGTACATAAATGCGGTGAGCATTGCGAATTGTGCTAAGTCGGTGAGCGATCGCAATTCTGGTAACTTGTAATTTATCTAAACTTTCACTGACAATCCCTTGGGTTCTGTTATCTAGCGCACTTGTCGCCTCATCAAATAACAAAATGCGGGGTTTTAATGCCAGAGCGCGGGCAATTAATAGTCGTTGTCTTTGCCCTCCAGAAAGATTACTGCCCCCCTCACTAATGACAGTGTGCATTTCCATTGGCATAGCTGCAATATCTTCAGCCAACCCAGACATCCGCGCAGCCTCCCAAGCTTCATCAAGTGTAATCTGAGCGCCGCTAGCTATGTTGTCGAAAATGGAAGCTGAAGTAATCTGACCATTTTGCAAGACTACGCCTAACTGGCGACGCACCGCCCCAACATCCAAACCAGATAAATCTTGACCATCGTAGTAGATGACACCATCTTCAGGAGTCTCAAACCCCAGTAGCAATCTAAATATAGTAGATTTCCCACTTCCAGAGCCGCCTACAAGTGCAATAAACTCCCCAGGTTCTGCATGAAGACTGACATTATCTAACGTCAGCGCTCCCTCTTGACGATAGCGGAATGTGAGATGATCCACTTTAATTCTGCCTATGAGTTTGCCAGGGTCAGCTTTGCCGAGATCAACTTCTGGCATACTTTCTAAAATTGGCTGGGCGCGTTTCCACTGGGGAATAACTTGTAAAGCGTTAGTAACTGTATTACTTACGTCTGTGGAACCTTCGATAAAGGTATCAAAGGCAGTTTTAAAAGCTAAAAAAGTCCCAATAGTCAGTCCGAGGCCGCCTGTAGTCTGAGCGTCTTCAAGCAGCTTGATCGTAAACCAGAAGAGAACAGCAGAAGTTAGTGTGGGCATCACTGTATTGAAAAGTGTAACGCCGTCTTCAAGGTTTTGCGTACTGAGTTCTAATTTGATTTGCCGACTGTAATTTTTACTCCAAGAGGCAAAAGCTCGCTCCTGAGCACCAGCAATACGTAGTTTAGCAATGCCATTAATCAATTGCACCGTCTGCCCAAAGATATTTCCCTTGAGTTCGAGCAGTGGCCTAACTTTGCGGACGAGGAATACTCCCGAAAGTGTGGTCAGGGCGATCGCAACTACAGCAACAGCAACGGCAACTAGAGCCAATTTCCAGCTGTAGTAAAATAACAGCAATAAGTTTAGCAACGCGAAAATACCACTGATCAAATTTATCAGGGTTGCACCACTGAGTTGATGACGAATTGTACTAATAGTTGTAACGCGGGAATGAAGGTCGCCCGTTGTATAATTGCGAAAAAAGGATACTGGCAGATTGAGCAGACGATCCCATATAGCGGCTTGGGTGGTGGCATCACAAACCGTTTCCACACGCAGGAGAGCTAACCCCTGAGTTAACCGAAATAACCCCGTCGCCAAAGCAGCAACCAATAGCCCCAACCCAACTTGTAACAGTAATCCCCAGTCACTATCTGGAATCGCGTTGTCAATCAAAATCGCAGTAGCGTAGGGTGTAAGCATTCCCAGGAGTGTTGCCGCAATACCAGTTAAAAAAATCACAAGCAAGTCTCTTCCACGACCCTTGAATGCAAACCGGAATAAACCTACAGCCTTAAGACCTTTATCCGGCAAAGACCGATAAAACATATAAGCAACGCTTGTCAGCGTCTTAACACTGCGGTCATTTACAGGCATACGGGTTCGTTGCACTGGATCAAAAATTTCGTAGCTATTGGCTGAAACGGGTAGTAATGCTACGGGTTGATTGTCCAGTTCAGTATAAGCAACTAGGGGGCCAGAATCCCTCTTCCACCAATTATCCCGCAGCAAAACCTGTCGCATCCTCACCCTAGAAGCCCGTACAATTGCCTCCAAAGGGTTCTTGAGCCGCTTGAGGTTTTCAGACTGAGCAGGGGGGCGAATTGTGATACCTAAATATCTTCCTACTGCACCAGCAGCAATTAACAAAGGTGTACCTTCCAACAAAAAGCTTACTTTATCGGTTGATAGCGGCGAAATTAGTTCGCCCAGAGCTTCAGCAGTTACTTGACGATTCAGGCGTTCTCGATCTTGAAGGCGCTGTAGTTCTGCCTGTGCTTCTTGCTGCTCTAGAAGGCTAATATAGTTAAGAAATTGAATATGAAGTAGAGATAGTCCCGTTAGCAGAACATCAGCATCCCGAATCGCGATCGTGGTTTCAGTAGATAATTGAACTGACTCGATAGCTTGTAACCAAATGCGATCGCTTAAAGGAAAAATTCCCGTCTTCGGATCTAAAGTTAATTCTTCTAGCCCCATCCAACTGACATTTCCTTGCTGAATTTGTACCCAAGCGATCGCACCAGCTTCAGGTTGAAAAGTCTGGCGATCGTTTAGAGAAAATCGCGCTTGTCCAACAGCCTGAACTTGAATCGCCGGTGTAGCAATCTCAAAAAGTGCAGGGTCGATGTGCTTAAGCCAGCCTTCTACTAAAGCAACCACTGTAGCATCCCCATCAGCCACTAACTGCCGAAAGCATTCTTGATCTACCCTCAGTAGTTCTGTCTCTGCAATCGGCACTGCTAAAAGTTGGTGGTGCTGATTGTCAGAGCTAAGAAGTGTTCCAAAAAGGGCTTCTTTGGAGTCACAACTGAACAGATAACGTCGAGTTCCTTCCGTAACAGCAAACAACGCTACAGAGCCAGACTGAATCACCCAAACAATCTGTGGGTCATCCAGCTGTATGGGTTCATTACCCTTAAGGCTGCACACTTGCCCCTGTAAATCTGTGATTTTAAGTTGGTTAACCATTTTTAAAATAATTCGTAATTCGTAATTAGTTAAACTCCCGGAAGGGCTTCACCCTCACTACGGATTAATTGCGAGTACAACCCCTCCATTTGCCATAATTCTTGATGAGTACCTCTTTGCATTACCTTTCCGTTTTCAAGGACAATAATTTCATCACAATCTCGGATAGTGCTTAATCGGTGTGCAACAATAATGCAAGTACATCCCCGTCGCCGCAGATTTTGGTCAATAATTTTTTCCGTCTCGGAATCTAGGGCGCTGGTGGCTTCATCCATGATCAGGATAGAGGGGTTATTCACCAAAGCGCGGGCTATTTCTAAGCGCTGTCGCTGGCCTCCACTTAAATTGACAGCACCTTCAATCAGTTCTGCATCAAATCCCCCAGACATTGAGAGAATCACATCGTCAATGGCGGCATCATGGCAAGCTCGGATCAGGCTTTTATCTGATATCGTGGTATCCCATAAAGTCAAATTTTCTCTAACAGTTCCGCCAAACATTACAATTTCCTGCTCCACCATAGCGACGGAGTTAGTCAACACCTGATAGGGAATTTGAAACCTGGGTTTACCATCAAAGCAAATTTCTCCCTCCCAAGGTTCGTAAAGTCCGCCGATTACTTTAGCAATGGTAGACTTACCAGAACCGCTTCCACCTACCAAAGCTACTCGTTGTCCTGGCTTAATTGACAGGTTAAAGTTTTCAATTAGTGGCGCTTCCAGACGGCTATAGCCAAATGTAATATTCTGCAACTCCACATATCCCTGCAATTTGGGAACAAGATAAGCAGATGAAGAATTTACTCCCCCTGCTTCCCCTGCTCCCCTGCTCCCCTGCTCCCCTGCCCCCCTGCTCCCCTGCTCCCCTACCTCCCCCTCCCCAATGGGGTTATCCAACACATCATCAAGGCGAATCAAATTGCCCTCCATTTCTTGGAGAGTACTGCCAAAGCTCACAAGATTGTTAACAGGCAGCAGAAAGCTCTGCATTAGTCCTTGAAAAGCTACGAGCATCCCAATGCTGAGGTGTCCATCCATCACCCGTAAACCACCTACAACCAACAAAGCCATAGATGAGAGCGAAGATAGAAGCGTTGGTAATACAGAAAAAGTCTGGTTTGTTATTCCTAATTCCTGCTGGGAATTGATTGCCTTGGTATAATAACCTGACCAGCGAGAAAAGAAATCTGACTCCAACCCAGATGCCTTAATGGTTTCTATACTCTGGAGAGCAGCTATAGATGCTCCAGCAGCTTTGCCATATTCTTGAATTAGACGCTGATTTGCATCTTTGCGCTGACGGGAGATTAATTGCAAGGTCAAGACATTTACGCCAGCAAAGCAGACTACAACTAAAGTCAATACTTTGTCATATTGCAGCATAACCAGCGCGTAAACAATTACCATCACCGTATCGATCGCTGTAGTTGCCAACTTTCCCGAAAGCACATCAGCAACTTGGTCATTGAGACTAGTACGGTTACTAATTTCCCCGGCAAACCGTTGGGCATAGAAACTAACAGGTAAACATAAAATATGCCAGAGAAAACGGCTAGACATTCCTACAGATAACTTGACTTTTAAGCGGCGCAGATATCGCAATCGCAATAGCGTTAATAACCCTTGAAGTACGGTGGCGATCGCCATTGCTAGAAGCAGTGGACGCAGCCAGTGATATCGTTGCTGAACCAGGATTTCGTCTACAAATACTTGACTGAATACGGGTATTTCCAGTCCAATAATTGTCAAAACAAATCCCGCTACCATACAGTAGATCAGCGCCCCTGTAGCGCCCTGTAGCCGTGACCAGAGCGATAAAATTAGGCTTGGTTTACGCCCCCCTTCCTGAAACTCCTGCCCTGGTTCCATCACCAGCACCACGCCAGTATACCCCTCGTCAAATTCCTGTCGGGACACCTTTCGCGGGCCTGTGGCAGGGTCATTTAGATAGACCCACTCCTTGCCAAATCCCTCCACAACCAAAAAGTGGTTAAAGTTCCAAAACACAATATAGGGAGGGTGCAGGTCTGGAAGTTGTGCCAGTTCCTTTTTAAAACCTTTTGCCTGAAGTCCATAGTTTCTAGCAGCTTTCAGCATATTAGAAGCCTTACTGCCATCGCGGGAGACACCGCAGAGAGTCCGAAGTTCTGGTAGAGGCACAACTCGTTTGTAGTAACCTAAAATAATTCCCAAAGCAGCAGCACCACATTCCACAGCCTCCATTTGCAAAACGGTGGGGGTTTTTACCCGCTTACTTTGACCTTGCAGCAGCTTTTGCAACTGTTGCCAAGGATTAATCGGTGCTACTAATGAAGGATTAATAGATACCACTGATCGACCTCAAGATAGGTAAAACAAACGTAATTGGAGCTCGTTCTTCTACTTTGACGCGGACAACTGTAGTAGTTCCAGAAGAGATTTTTAGTTGCGGCCCGGTGGAAGAAGACCATTTGTAGCCACTAAAGGTTGTTTGGTCACGTTTGAGGTCAGCAAATACTTGCATGACTCCTTCCTGTTTCTGACCTACTAAACCTGCAACTACTTCTGGATTACCCACCACACTAGCGGCTGCTTCCCGTGTAATAGGAAATGCTGAAACAGAGGTGATAGTACCTACGATACCGCCGAAACGTTCGCGCTTGACGGTTTGCGGTGTAATTTGCAGTGTCATTCCCTGTTGAATTTTCTTGCCATCCCCAACCGGAAAATAAGTTATACCAACCATTTGGCTGGATGGATTTTCTGCATCTATGCTCCCTAAACGAGTTCCTGCATTAATCACCTGCCCAGGATTAACAGTGATTTCTAAAATGCGTCCTGAGTGTTGACTGATAATTTGGCTGTTATTGCCTAATTGTTGTTCTATTCTGGCAATCTCTCGCTTAACTTCTTGAATCTGGTTTTTTCGGCTAGTTGCAGTTTGCAGGTCTTGTTGAGCGACGCTAGCTGCTTTAGTATTCTGTTCTTGTAACTGAGCTTGGATGTTTTTGATTTCGTTCAAATTCTGGAGGTATTGCCGTTGTGCATCTGCTTCTTTGAGGTCGAGTTGCTTGAGTTGCGATTCAGCCTCATCAATACTGGCACGGGCATCATCGTATTGCTGCCGCGCTTCTAGCACGATATCATCGGGAACTGCACCTTCTGTTAATAGCCTTTGGCGGTTTTCCAATCTCTTTTTATGGGTGGGAAGTAGCCCCTGGAGTGTTTGTAAGCGTTTTTGGAGGCTGTGGCGATCGCCCTGAATTGACACTAGCCCCTTTTCTCTCAGGATCGGTGTCAAATCCTGCACAATCTTTAGCCTTTGCTGAAGAGTCAAACGAAGCTCCTGGAATGCTTTTTTATCAAGATCCTGACGCTGAGTTTGTAATAAATTAGCATTCCGATCTTGATCTTCAAGTTGAGTTAATTTGGCACGCGCTAGTTGTAGTTGCTTTTGCAGGTCAACTTGGTCAACCGTTGCCAGTACATCTCCTTTCTTGACGACATCACCGACATTGACATTGAGAGCCGCTAACTGTCCTGCACTTTTTGACTGTAGCGGCACAACTGTACGCGGATAAATTAGTACTCCTCGCCCTTCAACAGTAATAGGAATGCGTCCATAAATACTCCAGATTGTAGCTACGACTACCAAGGAACTCAAGGCGGTTAAGGGCAACCAGCTTTTAGGACTAACCACTTGCATGAGTTGGTCTAGCCTTTCAGGAGAAGATAAACGCTCCAGCGACTCTTTGCGGAATAAGCTTTGCTTTTGGTCAACCATTTAACTTTCACCCTAGCTTCATGGAAGATTAGCTTTCAGTTCTTGAGCATTAATAAAAAATCATAGACTAGTGCTTTTTGCTAACTATAATTTATCAATTTGCAACTAGTATTTCGGATAATTTAGATTTTGGCTGATCGTCTAAAACTCCTTTTTCTAACATGAGATTTAAATTGTGAAATGTATAAGCAGGCAAAACACCACGGTTATCAAATATAGAAGCAATCTCTTCAGCAGTCTTGCCACCCTTGTGTATGATTTCACCTAACTCATTTAGATAAAAATCGTAGCAAAACCTAAAATTTTTTAAATTGGTTGATAGTTGAAAACCATCAGAAAGGCTTTCAAACTTAAGGTCACTACGAAAACTTATTAGCTCATTTGGTCTAATTGTCGAAGGCATATTGTCGCTTATCATCCTCTCAAGGAGAATCTTTAGCTCGTTGGTGTCGGAAAAAGTTCCTTCGTCATAAACTATGTAGCCTAATGGCCAACGATCATCCGCATTGCAAGGACTGATAAGTTTTACACTACGGTCAACCATGTTGAATAAAAATCCTGTTACACAAGCAATTGTCCCTTGGTAAGGAATTTTGCTATCTTTATCTGCTTTTTTGAGGTTTCGCTTCCGTGTTCTTCCAGCTTCTGCTTTTGTAGTATTAGAACCTTCATTTTGAAGTGCTAATTTAACAAATGCTAGTTCCTCTGCACTAAATTCTTCATGGACTTGGTTGAACATTTTTAGGGAAAGAATGGAGAAACGATCGAGTGGACATCCCTTTTCACCTGCAAGTTTTAGTAGCGATCGAGTCCGAGATGGATCTTTCAAAGGTTGAGCTGTAGTTGTTTGGGGAAACATTCCCAATACTTCATAAAAATCGCTACAGAATTTTTCGTAGTCTGGATTATCAAGAGGATCTGTTGCCCAATAGCAAAAGCCTGCACCAGCCGCCTCTCCAAGTAGTTCTTTGATTAATTCCAGGACTTCGCGCCATAATTGGGCATTTTCTGGAGTGTAAAAGAAAATATCACTCAGACGAGGTGCAGCTACCCCACAAAACCAACATCCAACAGAACATCCTTTATTGAGTTCAAAACAAACTGGAGCATGAATAATTGAATCGTGAACGGGCTTGATAAACTGACTTTCAGTGCGAGCAATTTGTCGCGATCGCCACGCTTTGAAGTCAGAATTAGTAGGAGAATTAGCTATAGACCTGATTCGTTGTGGTCTAATTTTTTCTGCAAGTTCCCAATAACTTCTTAAAAAATTAGAATCTGATAATTTATTTTCACTCTCTTGACTCAACTCTGTATCACATAACGTCTTGATTTCTTCAAGATCGATTTTGAGATTGTAGTGAATAATAGCTCTATACGGATCTGTAGATACCTGCTCTCTAAAATCTGGATCTGCATGATACCTTTCTAGAAAACGTTTTGTATGGGTTAAGTTAAATAATTGTGTTTCCATTGTTGTTAAGTCCGTACTAAAATACTTTGATTTTTGGTACTGATATTTAATATGTAGAGACGCGATATTTTGCGTCTCTACAAGGATTTTGGGCTTAACTGAACAGTATTAGACTACAGTAAGCCTATTTCGTTTTAGCTTTGATGCCTACAGTTCATCTCCAGAGACATTTTAATCCTTTTGGAATACCGCTAAGGAGAACCTGCTATGACTCCAGAAGTTACAAAATGCCATCCTCCTGCTACAGCTTCCAAGGCTTCATCAGATAACTCTTCAGAAACTTGCGGACTTCTAGGAAGTGCTAGATAGATAGTATCTGCTGTTTCCTCCAACACTTTAACTTTGAGATTTTCAGGTAGTTCTTGACCCAACTCTCTTGCAAAAACTGCTTTAGGATTGCTGATTAGTTCTTGTTTGAACGTTTCATCTTTCCAGGCTTTGGCAATTAGTTGTGATTCAATTTCTCGACGACCTTTATTTGCAGTCATGTCAATTTCTCCTTCAATTAATCATTATTCATTAAATAGAACATAAATAAAGCTAAAAAAGTGCGATTAAAAGAATTTATTTTAATATATTTAATCCGCACTTAAACTTCTCAACTTATGTTCTTAATATTCAGTTTATCGAGTACTAACTTTAGCAGCAATTAACAATTTTTCGATTGAACTAACAATTTTTGCGCTAACTAATTGGAGTAAAACAGAGAAATTTTTAAATAATTTATATCTGGTGATATCATGTCCGCCTGATTGCTTTTTAAACCCGAATCACCCCACCCCGCCAAAGCTGTGTTTTGTCTCCCCTCCCGAAGAACGGGGAGGGGTTCTTTTATTATGGGTAATTTGGCGGACATGATATGATAGATGACACAAAAACTGTGAAAATTTCAAATTTAATGGAAAAATATATACATAAAAAAACAGGTGTTAAGTTTTGATTTAACACCTGCCACTGTATATTCACAGATTTAAACTACTTTCAAACGTTTTAGCATCCAATCAAATCTTGTTCCAGCCAATGCCATCCGATCCAAGATTATAGAATCCAGTTCATCCTCATATTCAATATTTTCATCTAATGGTTGACCTTTGCTATAAACGCGCCTGCCATAAACAATCCGACTGAGCAATTCATGCAATCTATTGGAAAGCAGAGTGGCAATTACTCGATAAAAACGAGATGCAAAACCTATATCTTGCTGTAATTTTGCGGCTAATTGCTGTCGCTTAATTGATAACACAAGTGAGTCTGCAATAGCTTGGACTGTTGCAGGAGGTAGTTTAGTATCAATGAAAGGTGTTTCTCCCACGATTTCGCCCCTTGATAATCTTGCTATTTCTCGACTTTGTGTTTCAGTACCCTCCATAGCTGCAAAAGCACGGATTAAGGGATTACGCCGATCCTCAGAAATAGAAACTGTCATCATTCCATCTAGGAGGATATACAACGCATCTACAGGCCCTCCCTCACGGATTAGTACGGTGTGAGCAGCAATTTTCTGGCGAGTACCTGTAGCAATCATCCAATCGATGTCACTATCATTTAATTCGCCTAAAACAAACAGCATATCTCTGAGCGCTTCACTTTGAACAAGCTTGCTACGACCAAGTTGAGTTATTCTGTCTGAAAGGAGAATAGCGATCGCTCGATAAAAACGGCAAGCAAAACCAACATCTCTCTGCAATTTCACCGCCAACTCCTGCTGAGGAATCGATATCACAAGCGACTTTTCAATAGCCCTGACGCTTGCAGCAGTTGTGCGGACATTAATAAACGGGATTTCTCCCACTATCTCACCGCTTGATAACTTCGCAATTTCTCGATCTTTTATTTCGTCGCCTTCTATGGCAGCAAAAGCACGACCTAGAGGATTGTTATCAGCTTGAGAAGTAGTAACTACCAAAGTTCCATCGAGTACCAGATGTAGAGTATCGGTAGTTTTTCCCTCTTGAATGAGTACAGTACCAGCAGCTATCTCCCTCTGAAGACCTGTAGTAATCATCCAATTGATATCGCTATTAGTTAATTCCTTAAGTAGAACTTCTTTCATAAAATCGATCCATATTTTTTTGGATACGCAAGTTCGCCTCCTCTGAAGCCAATTCTTCCAATGTCAAACAGGTGAGAGCGATTAAAATCAAAGTTTGGCGATTAATATCTGTTAATTGGTGTGAAGTAGTTGTGTCGGTTTGGTCTAAATCCCCATTCAACTCAGCATCAAAACGCTGCAAATTTTCTGCGGCATTCTTTACCAAAATTTGTAATATCTTAAAAGCTCCATTTGAAAGTGGTGGTTGACCCCGATAATTTTGCAGTCTACCCCCCTCTCGATAATCTGGAAATGATTCCAACCCCAAAAAGCGCAAGAACCAGTCAGCCCGATAGTTTCCTATAGCCGCCACAATACCTCTGTAGTCAGCAATCAATTCGTCGAGCAAATTGTTACGCATTGAGTTAAACAAGCAACGGGTGAAATAGTGAGTACATTCATGTTCCAAACGAATTGTCAGCGATAGATGCCGCCATTGCTGTTTTGATAATCCTACGTCGCTGGCTGAAACATTGCTATAATCACCGTCACTCAAAATAATGAACTGATCCTGATAAAGTTCCTTTTGCGGTATCAGCCGTTTAAATTCTGCTGTCCATTCAGCTTCAGAGCAATTAGGAGAATTTTGCTGCCATTGTTTGCGATATCGACGAATCCGATCCCAGTTGTTGAAACCGGCAACTATGCAAGCTCCCATAGAAGCAGGGACTAAACTTGGTTCATTCCGCATTGTTAGCGCCTGTACCAAAGATACAAAATCTTCCCGGTTCCCTGTCAGCAAAACTGGGATGGCTCCAGCTAAACTTTGATGCACCGTTAATTGCAGTCTTTCTGGTTGCTTTAAAAGCAAACCAGTTGCTTCAGCCATCCCATCCACCGATACACCTTTGCGGGTAGCAGAACGATATGCCTCAGTCTGGCTGATACCTTCGAGTATGGGAAACCTTAATTGAACCAATACACGTCTGAGTGCTGCAAAGGCTCCGATCTCCTTGCCAGCAGTTACATATTCTTCCCAAGCAGCTATATGGGGAAAAGATGGAAGCGGAAACTTGAGGGGAAGTTTTAAACAGGTGTGGTCAAAGATGTTTTGATTGTAGGCAAGCAGCTCTTGTGTCTCTTCGGGATTAGCACCGTAGTAGGCAAGTATATTAGCACGAAATTCCTGTTGATCGATCAATTGCGTTGGCATAGTTCGTCGTAGACATCGCCTCCAATAATTACCTTCCCTTCTTCAGCAAAAATCTGGCCAGCAATTTCTTTGACTGTCAGGCTAAAAGGATGGTCAGAGTGGCGCAGACAGAAAATATCGCTGCTTGCCAACTGAATTAACTCTTCAGACAAGGGTACAATGCCAGCTACTGGAGTGTTGTAAAGTGTCTCTATCTGTTGCTGTAAGGCATCAAAGTCAAAATCTGGCAGTACCTTATTAACCACCAGCACCATTTTAGACACCTCTAACTTTCTCGCTACATCTACTGTCACAGCAGTACCCTGAAAGTCTTGATTGTCTGGACGCATAATAACAACCAAAATATCAGAGATTGCGATGGAAAGTAAGGTTTCTTCATTCAGACCGGGGTGAGTATCAATCAATAGATAGTCTAAGTGCAGATGGCGGATGATCTCCTCAAAGCCGTCGTTAAGTCGGCTGACATCATAACCCTCGCGCAGAATTCGGGAAATTTCACTAGCCTTGATACTGGAGGGAATCAGGTAAAGGCTGCCATCTGCTACAGCTATCTGATCTTTCATTTTCAGAGCGTGGCTAACATTATAGACAGTTTCTTTAATGCTACAACGACCCCATAAGTAATCATTGAGGGAGCGTTGCATTTTTTTCTCATCTAGACCGAAAATAATATGAATCCCTGGCGACTGGATGTCAGTGTCAATAATACCTACACGTTTTCCGTGGCAGGCAATAGTAGCACCTAAGTTGGCAATCAGGTTTGATTTGCCAGTGCCACCACGAAATGAGTGAACAGACACAATTTTTGTCATAATGCAACAATAAAAATGGCTATTGGGCATTGGGAAAGAGAGATTTCATCTGTGGTGACGGCAATTTCGCCATCAAGCCTTTTCCCAAATGATGATGACTATTTTATTTATTCATCCACTTTTAACGGTTGACTCTTGAGCTTTTGTGCTTTTTTGTGTAACTGCTGGAAGTAATCGGTTTCAGTTTCACGAGCCTCTAGCGTTCGAGCTTTGAGCTTTCGCGCTTTTTTGTACAACTGCTGAAAGTAATCTGTCTCAGTAATTTCAGCTACCTGACTAGCTCTTTTTGCTTCGTCAATTTCAATATGCAGTTCCTTGACTTGCTGTTTCAGCTTCAGTTCTCGCGCTTTCACCTGTTGAGACATTTCTAGAAAAACACGCACCAATTGACCGATGTCATCAGTCGCACTTCCCGCTTCAACTAATTTTTGAGCATCGAAATCTTCCTCCTGTACCAGTGCTTTTGCTGCTTTTGTGAGGACACGAATTGGTTTGGCAATACTCCGCGCTAGGAATAGCGCTGTGATGGCCGCGATCGCTCCTACTGCTAGTAAGCTCAGGCTATTTTGCCAGATTAGGCGATTCAAGGGAGCGGTAAACTGGGCAATTGGTTTGTTAACGCCCAAAACCCAAGGTTCCTCAGCCAAAGGTGCAAAGCCGATCGCTTGGCGCATTTGCTCTGACGGGGAATAATAGCTAGTATGACCAGGCTGTTTAGCTTTCACCATCACCCTAGCTAACTCTGGAATTTCTAGGCTTTTAATCTGATTGAGTCCATATTGGCGATCGCTCTCAATCTGTTTGAGTTTCTCTGGTGGCAAGCGAGCTAGGCTATGGTAAAGCAGGGATTTATCAGGGTGGCTGATGATAACTCCATGCTCGTCAATCACAAAGGCATCACTAAGAGAATCTGCTTGTAGCGCATTCACAATCGCCCAGATATCTTGTCCTTTAATCTTTAAGACTGCCACCCCTACAATTGTGCCGCCCTCAGACCGGACTGGATTAGAAAAGTAAATGCCTGGCCGTTTGCTCGTTGTACCAATCAGAATACTAGAAACGTAAGGTTGTCCCTGAAGTGATTGTTGAAAGTATTCCCAAAAGGCGTAGTTTTGACCGATGAATGTTGGATCGGTGGCTGCGAGGCAGCGACCTGCTCTATCTATGACATAAACTACATCATAGTCAGGGTTAGAGCGAAAAACATTGTCTAGCGATCGCTGCATTGAGGAGCGGAAAGTTGTTTGTTTCTGGGGCGTGCTAGAAGCAAAGAAACCCACCACATCCTTATCAGTACTTATTTGGACAGCAACGCGTTGGATATCAATGATTAGTTGGTCGAGGCGACTAGCGTTACTGGTAGCTAAAAGTTCCAGTTTGCGGTATTCGCTGTCCTCCGCCCTCTTGAGACTCTGTTGCAAGTTGTGATAAGTAGTGAAGCTCATCGGTATGAGCGCAACACAAAGCAGTGCTAGCGAAAGTTTAGTCCTGATAGACCAGGTAGGTGGGTAAAAAAGCCGATGCAAATGCTTCGTTTTCATCTCTGCTTTGTTGCTGAAGTATCTGTTAAGACATAGCAATATTTCCAATAGTGTAAAAAACACTAGATTCTGAGACAATGTACAATCTTTTCGTAAAACTAACAATTCTTTCAGTTGTGTTTAGCGCTGCATTGCAGACGTTGCGCGTTGCGCCAAGCTTGGGGCGTAGTTCCATGATATTGGCGGAACTGACGGAAGAAATGAACTGCATTCTGATAACCTACAGCCTGGGCGATCGCATCTACTGGCTGGTCGGTCTTCTGAAGTAAAAAGCATGTTTCTGCTATCCGGCGATCGACAATCCAACGGTTGACTGTGCGTCCTGTTAAGCGTCTCACCTGGCTGGTGAGATAAGCTGGAGAGTAACCAACTGCAAGAGCCACATCACATAAGCCAATTGGCTGATGAAAATTAATTTCTATAAAGTCGAAGACTTTACTTAGTTGGGAACAGTCAGGAAAGATTAAATGCGGATCTGGCAATTTATCAGTATTAGCTGTGGATGGTGTCTTCAAATACTGGGACTGTGTAGCATACCACTGTTGGAGAATTTCTTGTTTTTCTAGTCGAGCAGTAATCGCTCTGATTACCTCTTCTACCGTAAAGGGCTTGATCAGATAGTCATCAGCTCCCAAATTCATGCCTTGACGAATCTCAGCTTGATTAGCCTGAGCGGTAAGAAAGATGAACGGGATAATTGCTGTAGTAAGATTTTGGCGCAGGGTTCTTAAGACACCATAACCATCAAGTTTCGGGATCAGAATGTCGCAAATCACTAAATCTGGCAAACATTCTTGTGCCTTCTGAACGCCAATAACACCGTTTTCCGCAGCGATCGCTTCAAACCCCTTTATGTGCAAACTGTCTAAAAATATATCTCGGTTTTCTGCCTCATTTTCAATTACTAAAATCTTTTTCATTGCCCCCTCCTAAAGTGTAGTTATTAGTTTTAGGCAAGAACAAGCTCCTGTAGCAATCTATTAATTTACTGATGCGTTGTTCTACTTGTTTCTCTTGCTACTGCAACTTTTTTTATGCGAAGTGATAGATTTTTTTACAAAACTTTACCAAATATCCTCTAAATGTAAACATTCAGAACGAAAACAATTGTTTGGCGTAAAATTTCCGGCTGGACAGCGAGAGAAAAATAGAGATTCACTTTCGCTTTTTCTGCCGGGAGCAACGCGATTTTGGGCGTTGCTGATTCCATGTATGATGTAGGATTTTGCATAATACCAAAATCCTTGTAGAGACGTAGCACTGCTACGTCTCTACATCCAAATTCATACTTTAATTCAGCAACGCCCGATTTTGTGAGGTTGGCAAGATTGATTGCAGACTTATGAGCGTTGGCGTAGCCCGCCGCAGGCATCGCAGCGTAACTATTCGTAATTATTTCTCGCAATTTTACTGTGGGTTTTCTATCTATCCTTATAAGCGTCAGATTGCAACGTCGGTTTTTTCATCGACCTGCAATGTGATCGCATCGACTAACAATGCGATTGTATCGACTGACAATAGCATTGTTATGTCTGACTTTCTTAATTTTGAATTTTGAATACTTCGGCTCCCTTCTCTACGAGAGGCTGCGCCAACGACTGCGCTCAGGGCAAGACGCTCAGTACAAATTTTGAATTTTGAATTGGTATTACTCACTCTCTAAATTGCAGCACTCCACCTTTGGTTCAGTTGCAAAATCATTCAAACCAACAGCTTGCAACAGCGCTTTCCAAGAAGGATCTTGCAAATTGGTGCGACGCAATTCATTAGCAGCGCTCAACGCTTCATACCAAATACCATTAGCCGCATAAAGATTTACTTGCTGGCGTGATGTTGCTTTTTCTAATTGAGTTTTTAAAGTAGGGTTTAATTGCTCCCGCTTTACATAGCCTTCAAGATTAGCAATAATTTGGTTATCCTTCTGACAGTAGATGTTAAAATACCATCGGTATTGCTTGCCAATCTTTAAAGGTGCTGCTTTTGATGGCAAACGAAGGTTTACTACTCCCGGTGTCCCTGTTAAAGAAGTTTTATAAATAGTCTGATTTTCTGCTTCATCTTCTAGCACAAACTCTCCAAATGCATAGTCCGATGCATAAGGAACATAGAATAAGAAACTAGGATGCTCTGCGATCGCTTCTCCAAACACCAATTCTGAATTTGAATAAACAGGTACTAAGGCTGTGAGCTGCTTTTGAAATGAAGTCACTGGCTGATTGATATCCTGACCACAGCCACGGCTACCTGCTTCGGTTCGCTTACCTGGTTCTCCAATACCTTTTGGTGGAGGCGGCGCAGCAAAAATCAATGATTGATTTAATTGTCCGTTAGGATTTGCAGGCTGTGCCTGCACATCTATACAACTAAGGAATGTTAAACTAACGGCGAGGAAAATTTGAATCTTTTGCATAGATAATTTCATTTTTCATTTATGCCTCAAGTTGTAGAAGTCACTTGTCGCTGTTGTGAAATTAGATAAATTGCCACTGTGCCGCCAGTAACGACTAAAACCAAAGCTGACGGAACTAGGGGAACCCAAATCCCTTGGTAAAAGAAAATTAAGCAAAGCACGTATAAAACACCAAATACACCTCCTTGTGCCAGTACTAAATATACTCCCGACCGATCGCGCCAAGGAAATATCTGCACAACGGTAAAAGCGATCGCACCTCCAACCACAGACCAACCCCAAATCCACAACACTTCACCCCAAACAGGCAAAACTGAGATCAAAGGTCGCTTATCCATAACAGCACTCACTAACTGACTCACCATTTGTGCTTGCAAAATCACCCCTGGTATTTCTTCAGAAGAACCTTGCCCAGTTATGTAAGGAGTAGGAATATAATCACGGAAGCTTTGGGCAGTGGTACCAATGAGAACAATTCGGTCTTTGACTTGTTCGGGATTGACCTTACCCTTAAGAACATCTGTAAGTGTGACTTGAGGAGCAATATCTCTTGAAGAACCTTGGTAAGAGCGGTAATTGAGCAATATTTGATAGCCCTGTGTATCCGCTTGTTGATAGCCTCCCGTGTGCGATTCTGCTTTGGAGACATTTGACAAGCCCAACCTCTGAAAAACAACGTTACCTAGCTGCAAATTTCCTTGGGGGGTGTATTGAGCAGAAATTCCTTCTTTTTCTAAGTAGTGGAATGCTAGTTGGGCGTTAAGGGCGTAGGGTGCAGTACAAAGGGATGTTGGGTCTGCTGGTTGCATTGCCAATAAATGACGACGCAAAACATTGTCTGAATCTGGGATAATATCACTAAAACCTTGGCGTTCTGGTGGAACCTCTTTTGGGGATGGAACTCCTGGATAGTTTTGTGTGCGATCGCTAACTTTGCAAATTGCAAAGAAATTGGTTAAAGAAGCTTGGTTAGGTTGTACCGGATCGCTACGATAGATATCCAGGCCAATACTTCGGGGTTGCAACTTTGCTAGTTTCTCCAAAAGTTTTGTCAGTGCCAGATTTGACAGCGATCCACTTCTTTGCTTTTGCTCTGGTAAGTAAAGATCGTCTTCGGTGACAGTGACTATCAAAAGGCGCGAATCTTGCTTTTCTTGGGGACGCGATCGCATTAATTGGTCGTATGAGAGCAACTCCCATGTTTGCAATCCTCCTTGGTGTCTTATTCCTAAAACACCAGCAGTTATCAGCAAACTCAAAATTAACAAACTTTCGAGACGGCGAGTATTAAAAAACCATCGAGACTTTAACCAAGTTATTGGCACTACGCCAGGATGTTCGCTAATTACTGGCAACCAACTTGCACCTGGATATTCCTTTTCTATTCCTTTGAGCCTTTGTCTGGCAATGCGAACCGCAGCATATATAGATTGTCCTGAAGAAAAAACCTCTAGAAAATGCTTTAAAAATTTTTGAGCTACCCGATCTGGCACTGGTTCCCGCATGACAATAATTTGCGGAATCTGCAAATCTTGCAGTTCTCGCGCTAATCCTAATCCATCACAGGAGTTAAAAATCGCTAATTGTAAACCGTTGGCAACGGCATTTCTCAGTGCATACCTGAGTTCATCAATTGTTAATTTATCTGTCTGATTAATATAAATACAACTATTTTCACCCTCGCTTTTACTATGACCTGCGAAAAATAAGATATTCCAAGGTTGTTTCCACAATTTTTCATCGATGTCTGAATATTGAGGTTCTACCAAAAAAGTCGTAGCAGCATTAGGTAATTTTTCTAGTAACCTGCGGTCTTGCTCCACATCAATACCATCACTATCGCCTAAAATTGCCAAAATTCTAATTTTATTTCTCCAGAGCGATGTCTGCAATGCACCTGTTACTGCTTCTGATTCTGGAACACTAAGAACAACTTCAGCTTTGAGATAATCTCGATCTATCAAATCCCATAAATGCCAAGGAAGTTTCTTGAGTTGCAAACAATGAGTGCGAATCAACACCCGCACTTCCTCTTCTGGCATCAGGTGTTTAAGCCATTTTTCGCGCACGGGACGAAAAGACTCTGACAGCAACCAGTTATTCAGATGCTGCCGCACCTCACTAGCTTTTGTGTCGCACTCCTGACATCGCTGGGAGATAGAACCATCGTAAATAATTTTTTTGGCTTTGATGCGGGTAAATTTCCACAAGCTGCGATATGTGGATTGCCACTGTTCAATTGCTGTTGCCATATTGAGATTGGAAGGCAGTTTGCCAGTAATTTCTGTAGTCGGGCGTTTGCCCTCTTCTCCAATTTCCAACGTCACCTGCACACCTAAGTCCAAATCACCATCTAGCTTCAGCACAACTAACTTTCTCATTGGCAGCACCTCTGTTGTTGTTCTTAACAAATGGCAAAATTTTCTGTGATGCTGATATCTCCCAGAACAAGTTTAACGCTGAAACGTTCTCTCACCTCACAACTAAACTCCAATTGAATATTCTTATTGCTGCTTCTAGTTTGAGCTTCCATCACAGATGCTCCTTCAGAATCCAGCACAATTAAATGGAGATTTGGTGGTAGATAATGTTGTCCATTTGTCGGATGTACTTCTACGATAATGTCCATTTCTTGCTCATTGTTTGGAGGCAGACTAATGACTAAAACCACTGCTTGTTCCCGCAATTTTCCCAAATCAATCAGTTTGCCTCTACTAATAAAAGCACCTGCTTCACTTCTCAGACTCCAAGCTGGATTGATACCTTGAGTACCTAAAATAGTTTCAGTTTCTTGCCAACCAGTTTCAAAAATATTCTCCAGCCATTGCTTCAATCTAACTAAATCCTGATTATAGATAAGCTCATCAGCTATTTCAGCAAGCTGTAATTGAGAAAGTTCTTCTAAATAACCCAATAAATTGTCTAAAGGTTGCAATTGGTTAATCGGGAACAAATCAGTTTGTACCTGCTTGACAAATCCTAGCAGTGTTGCTTCTCTAAATGATTTACTGATTTGCACAGCTACATAACCAATTCGATTTGACTGTACTTCAGGTGGCACATAAACAAATTGTGCATCTGACAATACTGGACGACATTCTAACAAGCCCAAGTTTTTTATAAACAAATCAGCGACATCCATTAATGTCTGTTGTATGACATTCCAACTATCACTTTTGTTCAAGTCTGTCTCAAATCCCATGCAAAGTAGATAATAATTTACGAAAGACACAGACAAAGTATTGAGATAAACTTGTTCACCTTTTGCTGGCGTGGCTTGTTGTCTGCGTAACTCTTCTGCTCGATGTCTTCCATCCACAGGTATCGGGGCTGAAAATGTTAAAATTTCTCTGATTTCGCTCATATTTTTTGCCTAGCTAGTTAGATTATATTAAAGATTAAATATATAAATATTCTTGAAACTTATTAGCAAATTTTTTCAGACAACGTTGGTAAAAAGTATGGAGAGATGTGATTTCAATGCCCCATTCGGCTGAAATATCTTTCCAAGTAATACCTGAACATCTTCTTGTAGCTATAGCTTGAAAATTTGCCTCTGGATGACCTTTGATATGTTCTTTGCAAAAAATTAATTCTGGGTCAGTTTCTATGCATTCTCTTACTTGTTCAAACAAAGATACAGGTTGAGATGAGGGTATATTTTCCCAGTGAGAGCTTTCGAGATTTATTTCATTTGTTTTGCCGAGAATTTTTGGGATAGCCTCTGGAAAAAAGCGTCTAGTTAATAGCATATTTATCCAAGTCACCACTTCGCCCCGTTCTGGGTCATACTTATTAATATTGTTGTCTTGACAAATATAGAAAAATAAATTTTGTACTGCCTCATCATAGATATCTTCATAAGCTAGTTCAAATTGACCTTTATAAGGATGAACAAGCTTACCTGACTGCCAAATAGCATTAATCAGGCTTGTTAAAGCTATCCGCTTTTCCTTGGTTAAATGTGTGTATTTTTGGGCTGCAAGTGCTAATTCTTTAAGTTGTACATCTAGTTGTTTCCTTGGGTCATTAGCCATAAAAGACCTCAAATCAGAAGCTACCAAGTTACTAATCGCACTATATCTCATGTAGTAATCCTGACTTTTACACAAAGCAGCCACAATTGTTACAAAACTTTTTGCTTGTGCATTAAATCCGATTGTTGATCGTTTAGGGAAACTTAAACAAAAATTAAGCCCAAATATAGCCCAAACTAGCTTTATAACAGGCGAATACGTCACAATTATGGGTTAAACAATCAAGTCAAGCCGTCCAAAAAGTAATATCGGGTGAGCCAGGGCAGCCGCATCATATCAATAAGACTAGTCTATTGAGAATAGACTCAAAAATAATCTCATTAATCCCTGTTTATTGACGAAGATTTTAGCGTTGGCGTAGCCAGCCGCAGGCATCGCTTTGAGCCTTGGAAAATAAATCAAGCCAGAAATACTGATTTTTCGTTGGGTCTTAATGTTGGTTGTGATCAAGAGTACTTTAGATGCGTTTGCCCTGAGAACGTTAATAAGCCAAATATCACAACTAGTTAATATTTGATAGTGATTTGGGCAAAATGATCTCAGGCTCTTTACATGAGAGTAGATTTGGCCAAATTCTCTAACGATAACTTCTTCACCAGCAAATTTATAAATATGAGCAACTGTACCAAAACAAAATCTCTGCATGGTTATCGCATTTTCAAGTTATTTTACTCTGGTAATAGACAAATCAATTCACTGGATTGAGATATACATAGCTTTCTCAATGTCTAAAACTAAAAAATAGTGAATCAGTATGTCTATTGAAGAGTTAAATCAAGAGTTAATCAGCTTACGCCAATGTCTTCAGCAACTAAAAACAGATAATGCTGAACTACGCCAGACAGTTCTAGAATATAATAATCAATTACAGCAACACAAGAGCGAACAGCTTGCTGCAATGCAAGAGCGCCAACTGATAGAAGAACAACTGCAAACTGCTCAACAGTTTCTGCATTCTGTGATTCAAACAATGCCTGTAGCAGTTTTTGTCAAAGATGCAGCTGATCTGCGAATTATCTTATGTAATCGAACCGCAGAAAAGTTAGCTGGTGTCAGTGCTGATGAAATTTTAGGGAACAACGACTACGACCTATTTCCCAAAGAAGAGGCCGATTTTTTTACCCAACGAGATCACGAAGCACTTAATAGCAAAACATTGTTAGAGATTCCTGAAGAAAGAATTCGGACAAAAAGCGGCGACACGCGCATTTTACAGATTAAAAAAGTTCCGATTCTTGATTCTCAAGGTCAGCCTAAATATTTACTAGTAGTTCGAGACGACATTACAGAACATAAACAAGCAGAAGCTCAACTTAAACAGCAAGCAATAGAACTAGAACAAACACTCAAAGAATTACAAACTACTCAAGCTCAACTCATCCAAAGTGAGAAAATGTCTTCTCTGGGTCAATTAGTTGCTGGAGTTGCCCATGAAATCAATAATCCAGTTAATTTTATCTACGGCAATTTAACTTACGCTAACAAATATATCCAAGAATTACTAAATCTACTTCATCTTTACCGCATAAACTATCCTAATCCTGCATTAGAAATTCAAAGGACAATTCAGGCAATGGAATTCGATTTTTTAGTCGAAGATTTGCCAAAATTACTCTCTTCAATGCAAGTCGGTGCTGAACGCATTCAGCAAATCGTGGTTTCTCTTCGTACCTTTTCGCGGCTAGATGAAGCTGAGTTAAAAGCAGCAGATATCCATCAAGGTATTGACAGTGCTTTGATGATTTTAGAACACCGATTTAAAACAGAAGCAAATTATCCTCCAATTCAAGTAATTAAAGATTATGGCAAGTTACCCTTGATTGAATGCTATGCCAGACAGCTAAATCAAGTATTCATGAACATTTTGACTAATGCAGTTGATGCTTTAGAAGATTCATTAATTCAAGGGAAACTCTCACATAACCAGCCACAAATTCGGATTTGTACTCAAAAAATAAATGCTCAACAAATAATTGTTCGGATCGTAGATAATGGCCCTGGTATTCCCGAACAAGTTAGACAAAAGTTATTTGATCCTTTTTTTACTACCAAAGCTGTTGGTAAAGGTACTGGGCTAGGTTTATCGGTTAGCTATCAAATTATTACCGAGCGGCATGGTGGTTCGTTAGAGTGTGTTTCTTATCCTGAAGGGGGAGCAGAATTTATTATTACAATTCCAGTTGCACAGCCCAAACAGTAGACTTCTTGCAGAAGTGGGGTAAAGGGGAAAGGATAGCCCGATGTGGCGATCGCTTCTCCAATACAAGTCTACAATCTCGTTTCGCGGCAGTGGGAACGGGGGTTTACTAGAGGAGGTGCGCTGTGGCAAGCGGGTACCATTCGTGTTCAGTGGGGAGTAGTAGCTATTAGATGGGAATTTGGATACAAAATTCTGTTTCTTGGCTTGTTTTTGAGGTACATGTTAACTTGCTTTGGTGCATTTCTACTACAATCTGATAACTAATAAATAAGCCAAGTCCGGTTCCTTTACCAACAGGCTTTGTTGTAAATAACGGATCAAATATTTTGGAAATTACCGATTTAGGAATAGCCAGACCATTGTTTTTAATGCGAACAGCAAGCCAAGTTTTATCAATAAGTTCAGTATTAATCCAAATAGTAGGAATGAACGGTTGGGATTGACAATTTTGACTAATTGATAGGTTATTAATTGCCTCATTTAAAGCATAGACAGCGTTATTTAAAATATTCATAAATACTTGATTAAGTTGCACAAGCGAGATAGCACTTTACCTTGGGAATTAATCCATAGGTTTTAATTACTTGAATTTCCAGATTTTTCGAATCGTTTTGGAGACGGTGACTTAGAAATGTGATTGTGTGATTAATACCTGTATGGATATCAACCTTTTTGATTTCTGTTTCATCCAACCGAGAAAAATTTCGCAGTAACAGCACAATTTCTCTAATACGTTCGCTGCCAACTTGCATCGACTCCAGTAGCTTACCTAAATCTTTTTGAATAAAGTCTAAATCCCAGGTTATTATTGCTTCTTGAATATCTAGTGAGGGAACTGGATAGGTTTGCTGGTAGAGTTCCAATATTTTTAATAAGACTTCTGTATACTCAGATGCATAGCTGAGATTAGCGTAAATAAAGTTAACTGGATTATTAATTTCGTGAGCAATTCCTGCAACTAATTGCCCCAGACTCGACATTTTTTCAGTTTGCACCAGTTGAGCCTGAGTATATTTGAGTTTCTCAAGGGTAATTTTTAGGTCGTAATTAGCTTGAATTAGCTCAATATTTCGTTGTTCTACCCTAGCTTCCAGTTCCTCATTCGTTTGCTGAAGTAATGCTTCTGCGTGTTTGCTATCGCTAATATTGATCAGTGAGCCAGAGAATTCTGTTTCACTTTGAGGTTGAGCAGACAGTTCCAACCAAACAATTACACCAGTTTGATGGCAAAACCGGAGTTCTTGGCAAACCTCTATTCCGGTTTGTAGCTTTTCTAGAGTTTCTGACCACAAGTGCCGATCATCCAAGTGAATGAAATTGTCTAAAGCACTACCGATGACATCTGCTATCCCATAACCAAGGGTATTTGTCCAGGCTCGGTTGAGGAAATTGAGATTACCCAAGCGATCGCACTTAAACACTATTTCGCGCAGACTATTTACCAATTCCCGGTAACGCCACTCGGACTTATTTTGCTCCCCATCGGCTTGTAAATCCTGACAATAGTGGCAGCGTCTATAATTTAATTGATGGTGGGCAATATCATCTTCAACCTTTAACAGTTTAGCTGCTTTTTTTACAGCTTCTCGCTCTTCAGTTGCGTAATTGTCAATACGAGCCATTTGAATTGCATGATACAGCAATGACCTTGATTTAGACCAAGTAGGAACATCAACTGTGATCTTACTCAGTAAATTTCCTAAGTCAGCATTATTGTTGCTGACAAGTTCGGAATTTTCTGCTTGGGGAATATGAGTACAAATTCCCTGGCGATCAAATTGCCAACCGTGATAACTACACATTAAATTCCCTGTTTCATCATCAATACGCCCCTCACTTAACGTGAGTTCGACAAAACTAAAAAATAGCAGGAGGCAGTGCAGGTAAGTCTTTTGGATAAATGTCAATAGATGGTTTTTTGGGCAAATAGGTATAAGCAGTCAGCCCTGCCATTAAATTAACCAAAAAATTAAATGGACTACGATGCCGTGAGTGTTCAATTTGACATATATTTTTGAGATGGTCATTGACTGACTCAATCACTGCTCGTTTGCGTAACAGAATTTTATCAATCAATTTCATCAGACGGTTTTTCATATTTTTCTTGGATTTTGTTACTAGCTCTAAACCTCGCTTGTATAACTCCTCAAATAATTTTTGTGAGACATATCTTCGGTTAGCAAAAAGTTTACCAACTAAATCTTCAGTCATATCTGGAACTGGCTTTCGGTCATCGACATTTGCGGGGGTTAACTTGAATGCCAGCAATTCTCCACAGTCATTAATTATCAAATGAAGTTTACTTCCGTTGTGCCAACCCACAGAATTCTTCCCCCATTTTACTAAGCCTTTAAATACTTTATGTGCATGTGCGCGGCAATTATGGCACACATTAATCGGAGTTGAATCAATAAAACTAATTTCCGTAATTTCTCCCGTCCTTGTATGCAAAAAACAGCACAACAGCATTAGGCTCCAAGGCATCAATTCTACAAATCTGGTATAGCTGACTAAGTTGGGAAATGCCTCTCGCCAACTAGGTAGTACGTGCAATGTGTACAATGCCTGGATATCGAATTGCACCAACCTGTAGCGAATATGGTGGTGTACGACACCCGCATTTCTCACAAGCTTGAGGGGATATTGGGCAGAGGGGCAGCACTTCGGCTACGCTCAGTGACCGAGGGGCAGAGGGGATTGAACTTGGCACATTGAACTCTCCTCTGCTCCCCTGCTCCCCTGCTCCCCTGCTCAAGCGCAGGCTTATTCGAGATGTGGTGAGAAATCCGGGGACAGTCCTGGCTAGTTGTTGAAAGTCAAGCAAGAATTGAAGCTGACCTCAAGCAGCTCGAAAAACGTTTAATTAAAAAGTTATCACTTGCCCAATCTGAACTTCGGCAGTTATTAAACCAAGAATTTGCTTGCTCAAAAGATGCTCTGGTTGCTGCACAACGCCTCAGTTCTAAGTTGCCCTTACATCAGCTTAATATCCAAGTTTTTGAGGTCAAAAAACATACTCGACGTGGTAGACCTAGTAAGGATACTTCTGCCACCTTTTACTACCAAGTTGATGCAACCCTAGAACCCAAGGAAATAGCGACCGCCATTGAAACCAAACGAGCCGGAAGATTTATTTTAGCAACTAATATTCTTGATGCTGAACAACTCAGCGATGACGATGTTTTACGGGAATACAAGGCACAACAGTCTACTGAGCGTGGTTTTCGGTTTCTTAAAGACCCTTTATTTTTTACTTCCAGTGTATTCCTCAATTCGACTGAGCGAGTTGCTGCATTAGCAATGGTTATGGGTTTGTGCCTGCTTGTTTATAGTCTGGGTCAAAGAGCTTTACGTCAAGCCTTAGAGGTTGTTTGAAAAGTGGTTGGCTGTGATTTTAGGCACTTAATTGATCCCCCCAACCCCCCGATAAATTGGGGGGCAAAACCTTTCAAAGTCCCCCAATTTATCGGGGGATTTAGGGG
>NZ_JAVRBY020000075.1:0-31849 GCF_034531035.1 Nostoc sp. DedQUE02
TCAGTCTAACTTGACTATTTTTAAATATCCGAAAATCATGCTCTCTACCCCTACCATGAGCCGTGCAGATGATTTTACCATTCGCTTGGTCTACCACTACTTGTGACTTAAGCGGAGCCGGAGACGCTCCGCCTCCGGTGTATACTGTTTCTTTTTTCCACTGTAAAACTTTTTTTGTTTTTTTTAGGACGTTCAATCGGACTTTCTGTAACATCAACTACTACTACTTCTAATTGATAATTAGAACTAGTCAATTTTTTCTTCCCTGGAAGCGTGAACGCCTTAGATTTACTCAACTTATCTTCTATTTTTCGGATAATTCGGTAAACCGTAGACTCGTTCACTCCCCAAGATTGACCTATATGGAAGTAAGTACGGTACTCTCTCCAGTACTCCAATGTCATCAACAATTGGTCTTCTGAACTGAGTTTACAAGGCCCGTCCCGTTTTTTGTTTTGCAAGGCTTGGCGATCGCAGTATCTGTAGCATCGCAGTTATTAGTCTCTGGACGTACACCACACAAGCATTTAAAGTCTTCCGGCTTTAGGTTCTTTACTTCTTCGTAGGTCATCAATGCTACCCAACTCTAACCTACTTGTCCCACGCATCTGGGACTTTTGCAAGAGGTCTAATGTTCAAACAAAAATAGAAAAATTAAAAAATTAATTTGATAATGGAAAGGCAGATGCTAATATCCAACCAAAAAATAAAGTACTACCAATAGCATAACTCCAAGGATTATTCAGCAACCCAGAACAAAATGAAAAAATCGCCATAAATACAGGAAATAGTGGCAGTAAAAGGTAAATAAAACTTAGTTATGGCAGAAAATAAAGCACTAGAATAAAACCAGCAATTAAGACTGTGCTTTGCCCTAGCCACCACAAAGTTTGCTGACCAAAATTCAGATTTTGCTGTGTGCCATTCCAGAAGCTAAAAACCAAGGGAAACAAGCAACTGCCAGGAGAGGAAAAATTTGCAAACGTGGCCCAACTAACCACCACTGTAACCATACTACCTGTGCCATAGCCCCGAAACCAATCGACAATATGATAAATAAGGTTATGCCAATTACCAAAGCTCTGGCTAATGGCAGTAGTTTTATAGTTGATTTTAAAAGTCATTAGTCATTATCAGTAAAAGGAACTATGGATGGTAAAAACTTTTTCAGAGATGGGTAAAATTGTAATCTTGCTGCACAATCATCTGTTTGTGATATTTCTAGCTCGATTGTTTGCTGATTTTTTCATCAAAGAGCAACTGGATTTGATAATGTGTCCAGAATTGCTCACCTAACTCATCTTCTAAATCGAAAAGTTGTTCTTCATCACCCCATATATTTGACCAAAGGACTATCTTATTACCCCGGAAATGGTTTTGACCTGTTGTATCTGCAATGACAAAATATGCTTCATATCGTAAACTTCAGAAGACGCTGATGAAGTCCTGGTCAGCAAGAGCATTGGCGGTTCGTCGGGTGACTCAAGACAACCAAGGAAAAAAGACGGCAGGTGTGGATGGTGTGAAATCATTGTCCCCAAAGAAACGTCTGCGCCTGATAGGTGAATTAAAACTAGGGTCAAAGGTCAGCCCAACTAGGCGGGTATGGATTCCCAAGCCTGGAACCCAAGAGAAGCGACCTTTAGGAATACCAACAATTTTTGACCGCGCCTTGCAATGCCTCGTCAAACAGGCTTTAGAACCAGAATGGGAGGCGCGATTTGAACCTAATCCTCTTCCATCACTCTTGGAGAAAGCAATCGCTGCAAGGCTTACGAGACTTCACTTTTCAGGCTTAAGGGACTTGGAAAGACTTGGGAGAGGGGGGAGACTTGGGAGAGGTATTGCTACCTTGTCTACCTTGTTCCCCTGCTCCTATTGGATGCAAAAATTGAGTAATGTAATTTTTGGATGTCCCTAACAGCATACATCTGTGGGGGTTTAACAGCTTTAGCTAGTAAAAAAGATTATCCAATTTACCTTGATGAAACAGCAACCCTTTTTGAGCAGATTACTGTTTTTGGTGGAATGTCCAGAAATTAAGTGGGATTATCAGTCGCTACCCTATGTAGAATATCATCTTATCGTTAGGTGATAAGTAGGTATGCGTGGATATTTATCCTTGAGACAAAGCAGCTATGCCAAAGGTAAGAGATTTTTAGGGGTTTTAGTTTTATTTACATAGTTATTTTTATTTGTACCCACCTACTTATTTGCTTCAGTTCTGTCAGTTTATATTTTTAATTGCTTATGCATCCTCGCCAAGAAATTACGGGCATGTTCTCAACATTTGTGCAGTTGGAAAGAGGCAGATTCAGCAAATGGTTGACTGATGCCAAACTGTATAGAAATATGCAAAATCACTTAGAGCATTCGTCATCAGCACCTAAATCAGAAAACTTTTGGGCGCTACACTGGCACAAACAATGGCGCTCTAAGTTGAATAACCTTGCCAGAATGCATTTATTCGCTTATTTACAAGAAGCATGTTACTGGGTTGCTTCAAAAACAGTTGCTAAATTTAATCTCAGCCAATACATGCTCGCTGATTACTTTCAAATGGCGATCGCAGAAGTCGAAACAATTCTTAAAGACTTCAACCCCAAAAAATCTTCTAGCTTAAAAGCTTACGCCATGATGGTAATGCCCAGTCGCCTGAGAGATATTTTACGTCAACGCAAGGAAGCTGATATTTGCACCAATTGGGCATTGTTACGCAAAGTGAGCAAAAAGCTGCTTAATGAAGCTCTTAGTGAAGCTGGATTATCACAAAGCGCAGTTGCTCAATATCGTTTAGCTTGGACTTGTTTCAACGAACTTTACACCCAAAACCAACCAGGAGGTGCCAATCAGTTACCAGAGCCGAATCGCCAACTTTGGGAAGCTATTGCCAACCTCTACAACCACCAACGCCAAAGCCAAATTACTCAATCTACTGAGCAACGCAACGCACAGACAATTGAACAGTGGTTAACGCAAACAGCTCTCTACGTGCGTGCTTATCTATTTCCATCTGTGAAATCTCTAAATGCTTTCAAGCAAAATGATGACACGACAATAACATTTGATTTGCCAGACCCATCCTCTAACTCACCAATGGCTGATATGATAGCCGAAGAGGATGTCCAAAATCGACAAAACCAAATATCTCAGATGTCTAGTGTTTTGTTAAAAGCTTTACAGAGTCTAGATGTACAATCCCAAGAAGTACTTAAGCTTTACTACGAACAGGGACTGACTCAGCAGCAGATTGTGCAACAGTTGCAGATGAGTCAGCCTACGGTGTCTCGCAAACTGGTTAAAGGTAGAGAATCAATACTTGCAGCACTGATTAAGTGGAGCCAGGATTTGAATATTTCTGTTAATTCCAACCAAATTAAAGATATGAGTCTTGCTTTGGAAGAATGGTTGATAAACCAGTATGGTGAGTACAACATAAATCCTTAGTTTTCACAAGGTAGTAAAAATGACTTGCGCGTTTGCAGATCCCAGAGAATGGTTGTTAGAGATATCACCAACTATTCAGGCGCAATCTTGGCAGCAAAGCCAGGTTTATGCCACGTCTAGTAGTCGCTGGTGCGCTTACATAAATCAAATTTGTCTCCATGCTTTCTTGGATTGGATCTCAACTGAGGATTTTCAAAGAGCCAGTGTTTGGTACAGTTTCCCTGGTACCCCAGCTTTTTGGGAATTTGTCAATGGCACAGCAATTTTGCTAGAGGGGAGGCGAATCGTGTTGATCCCCAGTGAAGCAATTGATGATAGTGAGTTAGAAGTCCCTCAAGAATGGGTAGATATTCTTAGTTGGGCAGCAGACTACTATTTAGCAGTGCAAGTCAAACCCGATGGTGAGTGGGTACGAATATGGGGTTACACAACCCATGAAGAACTGAAATCTCTAGCTCACTATGACTCAGTAGATAGGACTTATTGTATAGATGCACAGCATTTGACAAAAGACCTCAATGCTTTCTCTTTGAGTTACCAATTTTGCCAAGGAGAAGAGATGAAAGTGGCTATAAATCCATTACCAAAATTATCTACCGAGCAAGCAGAAAATCTTGTGCAACAGTTAGGCAATGCCTCTTTTCGTTTCTCTAGATTGGCAGTACCATTTATAACTTGGGGAGCGCTACTAGAAAATGAGCAGTGGCGGCAGCGCTTGTACGAGCAACGGTTCACCCTTAGCGCAGTCGTTCGCGCTAGCGTCTCCGAAGGAGAAGGGCAGCAACTACAATCATCGCAAGTGCGAGTGAATCTGAGTCGTTGGCTAGAAGGTATATACGATGATTCTTGGGAAGCAATAGAAACATTTTTGCTTTTCAATTCCAACAGTCTAGCTTTTAATTTCAGGAGTAGCTCTGGGTTGAGTGTTGGTAGTATCAAACGAGGCAAGCTGATTGATTTGGGAATGGAAATAGAGTCTCAAAAAGTGGTGTTATTAGTTGCCTTCATACTAGAGGATAGCCAACAAGTTAGTATTCGCGTGCAACTACATCCTGCCTATGGAGAATATCTACCTGTTAATATCAAGTTAGCTTTGCTCTTAGAGTCAGAAGAAATTATTCAGAAAGTGCAAGCAAGAGAACAAGATAACTACATACAATTGAAACGTTTTGATGGAGAAGTAGGAGAATGTTTTAGCATCCAAGTTACTTTTGATAGTCACCAAATAACAGAAAATTTCGTCATTTAACCGTTAGTCATTAGTCATTAGTCATTCATTAGATAAGGACAAATAACAAAGGACAAATGACAAACAATAAACAACAAATGAATAAGCTAGTCATCTTCAGCTTGTTGGGAGGAGACTTAAATCAAGGATTTCCTGTTGTTACGGCTCAACTTTGGCACAATAACCAATTATTTAAAATAATAGGAAGTCTGCCAGCAATACCAGAACTTTCCGAACTTTATAGAAGATGGAAGTTACTCTACGAAGCTATCCATCAACGGTTGGGCAACAATCAACGTATAAAAGTGCATTCACAAGATATTACCAATATTTCTGTGAATGATTTCGATGAAGTATGTCGTCAGTTACAAACATATATCAATGCTTGGTTAAAATCTGAATCCTTCCAAAATATTGAACGGCAGTTAAGGACTCTACTCAGTCAAGATGATGAAATTAGAGTTATTTTTGAAACAAATATAGCTTTACTGCATCGATTACCTTGGCATCTGTGGGATTTTTTTGAGGATTACCCGAAAGCAGAATTAGCTTTAAGCAATCATGAGTATGCATCTCCTCAAGTTGTACAAGAATCTACTACGGATCGAGTCAATATTCTAGCAATTTTCGGTAATAATTTTGGTATTGATATTGATAAAGACCGTTCTTGGTTGCAAGATTTAACAGATACTCAAACTACGTTTCTTGTCCAACCTACACGAAAAGAACTTGATGGGCAATTGTGGAATCAGAATTGGGATATTCTATTTTTTGCCGGACATAGCGCTAGTATCGCAGATGGGGAGATAGGAGAAATTTACATTAATCAAAGCGAAAGTTTAACAATTTTTCAATTTAAAAATGCACTTAAGACAGCAATTACACACGGTTTAAAACTAGCAATTTTCAACTCTTGTGATGGCATTGCTTTGGCACGAAATTTGGCTGATTTGAACATTCCCCAAATGATTGTGATGCGGGAAGGGGTATCAGATTTAGTCGCACAGGAGTTTTTGAAAAACTTTCTTGTCGCTTTTACAGGAAATAAGCCATTTTATTTGGCTGTGCGAGAAGCGCGGGAAAGACTTCAGGGGTTGGAGAATAACTTCCCTTGTGCTAGTTGGTTGCCAGTGATTTGCCAAAATCCTACAACTGTTCCTACAACTTGGCAAGAACTGCGCGGTGGTTTGGGTGACACCGAGATTCGCAACGAAGTTTCGACTCAAAGCACAATTGCAACTCGAAAGGGCAGACTTTGGACTGTACTGCTGAGTACTGCTATTGTGACTCTTTCAACGATAGGTTTGAGATACTTGGGGGTTTTTGAGAAAGCTGAACTGCAAACTTTTGACCAAATGCTACTCCTGCGACCAAAGGAAGATTTAGATCCAAGATTGCTCGTTGTTGAAGTTACTGAAAAAGATATTCAATCCCGACAAGAGACGATCACAGGAGTGAAATCTATTTCGGATAGTACGTTAGCTCAATTACTCAACAAATTACAAAAGTATCAACCGCGAGTCATTGGACTGGATATTTATAGAGATTTTGCTGACCCCCCAAATGAATCAAAATTGATACAACTTGCTACTGAACTAAGCAAAGAAAATGTGGTAGTTGTCTGTAAAGGCAGAGATCGTAAACACGACCCCCAAGGTGTTAAACCTCCAAAAGAAGTACCTGAAGAACGTCAAGGTTTTACTGATGCAATTCAAGACTCAGATGGTATTGTTCGTCGCCAAATTATAATGATGGCACAAGAGCCTTCGTCTGTTTGTACAACGCCTTACTCACTCTCGTTACAATTAGCTGCTCGTTATTTATCTTACGAAAATATTCAACTTAATTTAAATGAAGATTATATACAATTTGGTTCTAAAGTATTTAAACGCTTAAAGCCTGGTCGGAGTGGTGGCTATCAACAAAGAGTTGATTTAGGCGGATTTCAAATACTTGTTAATTACCGTAATGCAGATTACCAAAGAGTTTCTTTGGCAGATGTATTGAGTGATAAAGTTAACTATACTTTTTTCAAAAATAAGGTTGTTCTCATAGGAGTTACAGCTAACACTATCAGCGATACTTGGTCAACTCCCTACTCTGCTGCACAACAACCTTACCAGGAACTACCAGGCATATTTATACAAGCGCAAATGGTTAGCCAAATTTTGAGTGCAGTTTTAGACAAACGTCCAATTCTTGGGGTTTTACCTTTTTGGTGCGACATTCTCTGGATATGGGGATGGTCGAGTGTGTCTGGTTTGATTGTTTGGCGCGTGCGTCATTCGCTACTTAATAAGGGATGCGCTATATTTGCGATCGCTATCATTTTATACGGAGTTTGTGCGATCGCCCTTTGGGCAGTTCCTTTTGGGAACATCATCCTTTTAAAACAAGGGGTATGGTTATCATTTATTCCCTCGGCCTTTGCTGTACTTGCAAGTGGTGTTGTTGTGTTGTTTGTTCAACGCAGTCAGAAATTTCCTACATCCTCTGAAGTGAGTATGCAAAATCCGCCAAAACTTTATGAAACAAGGTAGTATTTACTTTTTATAGTTGCAATCCCTAAACCTAATGAGTCAACTAGATAACAAGGAGTAACTGTAAGTATGCCCAACGACAGCAACATCTCCATGTCCAGCGCCATCATTGCCCAAAAGCTGTTAGCGGACGTGACGGGCATCGCGCCATGTAGCTGAGGTCGCTGATAGACTTTACCGCATTTTTATAAATAGTTACATATCTATATCTTATGGCTAATTTCTGAATAACTCTTAACGGTGTACTTCATTTACACACAAAGCGCTGTAAATTGAGAATTCACTGGCTAAATTTCCTTTTCAATAGGAGAGTGCAATGTCTGGAGTATCTATACGTTTGTACTGGCGGCAAGGTCTAGGAATTGCGATCGCGAGTGCAATAGTCTTATATACAAATAGCTCAGTTGCTCAAATCACGCCAGATGGAACTCTGCCAAATAATTCCGATGTGAGATTAGAAGGTAATACCAGGATTATCTCAGGTGGAACGACAAGAGGCGCTAACCTATTCCACAGTTTTCGAGAGTTTTCTGTTCCCACCGATCAGACAGCTTTTTTCAAAAATGTACTCGATATTCAAAACATTTTCACACGAGTCACTGGCTCAAGCGTTTCAAACATTAATGGGTCGATTCGTACCTTGGGTAAAGCCAACCTGTTTATCATCAATCCCAATGGGATTATTTTTGGTAAAAATGCCAGTTTGAATATCGGCGGTTCGTTTGTTGCCACAACAGCGAATGCCATAGGATTTGGCAATCTGGGATTTTTCAGTGCCTCGAATCCAGAAGCACCTTCACCGTTGTTAACAGTAAATCCAAATGCCTTATTATTTAATCAAATTGCAGCTGCACCGATTCAAAATAGTTCGACTGCACCAGCAGGATCTACTCCTGGCGGCGACAATGCATTTGGTCTACGTGTCCCAGATGGTCAAAGTTTGCTGCTAGTAGGCGGCAATGTGAACATGGATGGTGGAAGATTGAATGCTTTTGGTGGACTCGTCGAGTTAGGTGGGTTAGCTAGTGCTGGTACAGTTGGGTTGAATGGGGATGATAGTAATATTCGTTTGAGTTTTCCCAATAGTGTAGAAAGAAGCGATGTTTTCCTTAGCGATCGCGCGCAAGTAAATGTATTGGCTGGCAATGGTGGTAGTATCACAGTTAATGCCCGGAATTTAGAGATGACAGAAGGGAGTTTCCTGGGTGCAGGCATAGACAGTGGATTGGGTTCTAATAATAGTAAGGCGGGAAATATTTCGGTTAATGCTACGGTCGCAATAAACCTTAACAATAAAAGTGAGATTTTTAATCAAGTGCGACCAGAAGCAAATGGACAGGGAGGTGATATCAGTATCAATGCTAATACCTTGCGGCTTGAGAGCGGGGCACGGGTAAGAACTAGCACTTCCGGTGCGGGCAAGGGGGGAAATTTGAGCGTTGATGCCCAAGATGTGCAACTGATTGGTACAAGCGCTGACGATGGGACACTTAGTGGCTTGTTTGCACAAACAAACTCAAACTCAACAGTAGATGCGGGTGATTTGACGGTCAAAACCAATACCTTGCTAGTTGTAGATGGGGCACGGGTAAATACTAGTACTATTGGTGCGGGCAAGGGAGGAATTTTGAGCGTTGATGCCCAAGATGTGCAACTAATTGGTACAAGCGCTGATGGTCAGTTTCCTAGTGGCTTGTCTACTTCTGCACGGCCAAACTCGACAGGAGATGCGGGTGATTTGAAGGTCAAAACCAATACCTTGCTAGTAGAAGATGGGGCACGGGTAAATACTGGCACTTTCGATGCGGGCAAGGGGGGGAATTTGAGCGTTGATGCCCAAGATGTGCAACTGATTGGTACAAGCGCTAATGGTCGGTTTCGTAGTGGCTTGTTTGCACGAGCAAGCCCAAACTCAACAGGAGATGCGGGTGATTTGACAGTCATAACTAATACCTTACTAGTGCGAGATAGGGCACAAGTAAATACTGGCACTTCCGGTGCGGGTAATGGGGGAAATTTGAGCGTTGAAGCCCAGGATGTGCAACTGATTGGTAGAAGTGTTGACGATCGGAGTGGCTTGTTTACACGAGCAAGCCCAGACTCAACAGGAAATTCGGGTGATTTGACAGTCACAACCAATACTTTACTAGTACGAAATGCGGCAGTAAGCGTGCGGAGTTCCACAACAGGAACCGCAGGCAACATGACATTAAATGCACGCTCTATCCGTTTAAACCACGGCTCACTCATCGCCAATACAGGCAGCCCCAAAGTTGACCGGGATAGAGAACAGGCGACAATTAACATTAACTCAAAAGATTTAATCATGACTGGCAATAGCAACATTAGAACCAACGCTACAGGAAAACAGGTTATCGGTGGCAACATCAATATTAATACCGATGTCCTGGTTGGCTTTGAAAATAGCAACATCACTGCTAATTCTGATAACTTTCGTGGTGGGAATGTCAGAATCAATACTAAAGGTATCTTTGGTATTCAGTTCCGGGATGTACCTTCCCCAAACACAAGTGATATCACCGCCACAGGGCGAACTCGCAGGTTGAGCGGTAATGTAGAAATCACTAGACCTGATATTGACCCAACTAGCGGCTTAATCGAACTCCCTACTAATCTCGTTGATGTCTCACAGCAAATTTCCACCGCTTGCACTCCTGGAAGTCGGCAATTTCAGAGTTCTTTTGTGTCAACAGGACGCGGTGGACTACCCATAAGTCCCACTGAACCATTGCAAGATACAAGCACTCTCTCAGCGTGGGTGAGATTAAGACCAAAACCCGCAAACTCAGCTAAAACAAAAATTTCGCCACAACCAACAGCAGTCTCAAATAGTACTAAAGTTGCTGCGGCGATGACCATTGTGGAAGCTACTGGTTGGATAGTTAATAGCAATGGGAATATAGAACTTGTGGCGCAAGCACCTAATGTCACTCCTGAGAGTTCTCGACAAACTCCTGCTTCTTGTTCTGCATCTCGCTAAGGTGTGAAATATGCATCTATTTGCGCTGACCAAGCGACTCATCAGATTTGCGGTAAACTATGTAGTCCTATTTACCCTTGCTTTTTCCCTAACTATTATCCCCAGGACATTCGCCAAACAACCCCGAATAAATTCACTCGCCGGATTCTACACCCAAACCACCAAACCTTCAAGCACAACACCACAGCAACTTGTTTCTCAAGGAGAAGCGCTTTATCAATCTGGACGCTTTGCTGAAGCTGTAACTTTTCTACAACAAGCTGTCCGCATCTATCAACAACAAGGCGACAACCTCGCACAAGCCGCAGCACTAACTAACCTCTCTTTAGTGTTTGAGCAACTCGGTTCATGGAAAGAAGCGTCAAAAGCGATTAATAACAGCTTAAATCTACTTGGCTGGGACAATACAAATCAAAAGTTAAATGTCAACAATCCCAAGTCAGAATTGCTAGAAGTTCTAGCACAAACTCTAGAGATTCAAAGTGGACTGCAACTGTCACAGGGACAGGCAGATATATCTTTGAAAACATCACAGATTTCAGAGCAAATTTGGAAGCGCTTAGGTAAACAATACAATGCTGGAGTGACGCGCAGCCGTATCAATCAAGCACAAGCTCTACGAGTTTCTGGTTTTTACCGCCGTAGCTTAGACATATTGAATGAAGTCTCTCAACAGTTACAAACCCAACCTGACTCACTGGAAAAGGTTACTGCTTTGCGATCGCTCGGTAATGTCCATCGACAATTAGGTGACTTAGAACAATCCTGGAAAAATTTAAAACACAGTTTAGAAATTGCCCAACGTCTGCAATTACCTTTAGAGACTAGCCTAACAGAGTTTTCTCTTGGTAATACCGCTAGAGACTTAGGTAACATAAAAGATGCTATAGCTCATTATGAAAATGCGGCTTTAATTGCGCCAAACTCACTCACCAAAGTTCAAGCTCAAATCAATCAACTCAGCTTGCTTGTTGAGAATGAACAAGTAGCACAAGCAAAAACAATAATACCCACAATCCAATCTCAACTCGCAACTCTGCCTACTACTCAAGCTGGTATTTATGCACGGATCAATTTTGCTCGCACCATAAGTAAAATTGGTAATAAAAAAGATATTGCAGAGATTCTCGCAAACAGCGTTCAACAAGCCAAAACCATAGGTGATGAGCGCACTCAATCCTATGCTCTAGGCAGTTTAGCAGAAGTCTATGAGCAAAACAATCAATGGCTTGATGCACAGAAATTGACGCAGGAAGCATTGTTTCTCGCTCAAAAAATCGATGCTTCAGATATAGCTTATCGTTGGGAGTGGCTGTTAGGACGCTTGCTCAAAGCACAAGGAAATATTGAAGGAGCGTTCGTCGGAGACGTTGGCGCAGCCATCGCTGCTTATGATACCGCAGTTGCAACTCTTCAGTCTCTCCGTACCGATTTAGTTGCGGTAAACCGAGAAGTGCAGTTTAATTTTCGTGATAGCGTAGAACCTATTTATCGCCAGTCAGTAGAACTGCTTTTACAACAGAAAGGACAAGAAAAACCCGATTTAGATAAAGTCCGCAAGCGAATAGAAGCTTTGCAATTGGCAGAACTAGATAATTTTTTCCGAGAAGCTTGCTTGAGTAACCAATTTGTGGTGCTGGACAAAGTGGTAGACCGCGATCGCCCTAATACTGCCATTTTTTACCCGATTATCTTGGATAACCAGTTAGAAATAATCCTCAAACTTCCCAATCAACCTTTGATACATAAAACTTCTGTGGTGAACCATCAGCAAGTAGAGGAGGCGATCGCCCAAATGCAAGAGACGATAGTCCAACCCGACGCTAATAATAAATTTCAAGCAGTTTCCCAGCAGCTTTATGATTGGTTAATTAAACCAGTTGCAGGTGAACTCAAAAATAGTAGAGTTAATACTCTAGTCTTTATTCCAGATGGGTCATTACGAAACATTCCAATGTCTGCATTATCTGATGGCAAAGAGTATTTAGTCCAGAAGTACGCTATAGCCATTAGTCCAGGATTGCAACTATTTACCCCCAAACCTCTAGCACAGAAAAAATTAAACGCTCTTGTTGGAGGACTCTCACAACCACCCAGGAACGAAAAATTTGCACCGCTTCCCAATGTCAAGGTTGAACTGGAATTGATTCAGCAATCGGGCATATCAACAACGATACTATTGGATGAAAATTTCAAAAGTACAACTTTAAGAAAAACGATTAATTCCCAACCTTTTAGAGTTGTTCACCTGGCAACTCACGGACAATTTAGCTCTAAAGCAAAAGACACTTTTATCTTAGCAGCCGATAAACGCATCTATGTAAATGAATTAGATAGCTTGCTCAAAAGTAGAGAGCAAAAACGAACACAGCCAGTGGAATTACTTGTTTTGAGTGCTTGCGAAACAGCACAAGGAGATAATCGTGCTGCATTGGGATTAGCAGGAGTTGCCCTGCGTGCTGGGGCGCGGAGTACTTTAGCGTCTCTATGGCAAATTGGGGATGAATCCACTGCTTTGTTTGTTAGTGAATTCTACCATCAGTTAACAACTGGCAAAACTACAGCAGAAGCTTTACGCGAAGCTCAATTAAAGCTACTGTCTAGTTCGCAATACACTCGTCCTCTTTACTGGGCAACTTACGTGTTAGTTGGTAATTGGCTGTAAACAAACAGTTATTTTACCAGAGGAACCGTAGCAACATTATCCAAATTGACAGATTTCAATAGACTTTGCCAATCGGAAGCAACAGATGCATCATGAGGATTCTTTCGGCGCATTTGTGCCAGCATAGTCAGAGAATCAAACCAAATACCTTCTTGTGCATAGATTGCAACCTTTTGTTGCAAAGCGACTGCTGTTTGCAACTGCTGCATCATCCGAGAATCTAAATTGACTCTTTGAATGTCTCCTTCTACATAAATAGGAACACTCGCTGTTTGTTGTTGATTACAAAGGACTTTTAAATACCAGTGATATGTTTTTCCTACTTGCAAGGATGCATTGGATGGGAGAGAAATACTTATGATACTAGGTTTTGGAGGTGGTGCGATCACACTTCTATAAATATCGTTTTGTGAACTATCTTGTAAGATAAATTCAGCACTAGCTGTTAATTCCTGAGTGTAAGGAACGTAAAACCAAAAAGTTGGTCGTTCAGAGGTAGTTAGTCCCCCCACAATCGCTGAAATTGGTTTGTCTGTTTGCTTACTAATTTTTTCTTCCTCTTGCAACGGTACTAAAGCAGTGAGTGCAGTTGTCACCGCAGGACAATTATCCCGGCTACCCATTCCAGTTCTACGCCCAGAGATCGGACTTAACCGAGCAGGTATTTTTGGCAAAACAAAAACTGGTCGAGAGGTACGCCCTTGAGGTAAAGTTTTACCTTTGGTTGGTTGTACAGGCTGCTTAGTCGTTGCTGCTTGTCTAGTTTGGGCTGTTACCTTTCCTGGATAATAGGTAACGCTGCTCAAAATCAGAGCAATTGTTAGCATCCATTTCATATTTCTAGATGCTATCAGTACAAAAGTATAGATATCCCTAGACATTTCACCCTCCTATTAAAGAGATTTGGAATCTCCTATCTAAGAATAGCTATCAGCACAATACAATCAATTTATGCACAAGCTTTGGATATCAACAAATTTTTAGCTATTGGCATAACTTACAACAAATAATTATTCTTTTCATCTAAAGCAGGCATTTTTGTCAAGTATAATGCGGTAGAAATTAGTTTAAAAAATATTAAGCTAACCGTTATTGAAAACTCAAGACTTATCGTAATTTTAAGCGCTAATCAAGACTCAGCTTTGCTTTGCGCCTATCTAGAGTGATGGGGGTGATGCAAGATAGTGAATAAACTCATTTCACTGTTACCAATTAAGAATCAGAAGGCTCAACTAAAAACCTCTGATTTTCCACAGTGAATAAACTCATCTCACTGCTACCAATTAAGAATTCAGAAGGCTCAACTAAAAACTTCTGATTTTCCACAGTGAATAAATTCATCTCACTGCTACCAATTAAGAATTAGAGGAGAGAGTACCTGTACCAAGTGCAGACTATACTCCATTTTTTACCAAGCCTTCAAGTCACGCCGTCATGACTGGCGGTTAGACACACAACTCCAAAAATTTATTTCCCTGAGGAGGAAAGTGTTATAAGTTTTTTGAAAACTACCAACTAACTTTCTGTCAATTTACAAAGAGGAAAATTAAGTTATGAATTCTGTTGAAACTCAAGAAGAGATGAATTTGATTAAAGGTTACTGGGATAAAACTTACTCTCCGAGTCACCCTTTCAACCAGGCAACATTAGGCATTGCTTTTAGTGGATGGGCTAATCCAGATAAGGCTTTATCAGATAGTGCCGAAATCAAAAACAGGTTGGTGGGTCATAAATACATTTCCTTAGGCGGAGGAAATAATAATGGCTCCTTCACCCAGGAAATTCTTCATTCGATTATTACTCACATTAAAAATGGCAAATTCTCCGATTATAGGGGTATTGCTTTTGACATCGAAGAGGGCGAAGCTCACCTTACCTCAGATTTTGAACACGCTTTTACTGCTGCAAAAAACAAAAATTTGAAAGTTTTGGTTACGACTAGCCACTCAGCCCCTTACGGAATTCCTGACGCACAGATGATGATGAAAAACTTCTTTAGGAACGAGAATATAGACTATCTTTCTCCACAACTATACACTTCTGGAACAGAGACTGAAAACGACTTCCAAACAAGCCAAGGAGTATCTTGGGATGATTACGCACACAGTAAACCTGCTATAGTTCCGAGCATTGTACAAGCTAATATGTACCACGACGCAAAAAATCGATTCTCCAGACATGGAGTAAACACAAAGGGGTTTATTCAATGGGCAAACTAAAGTTAAATAAAGGCATCCGTCAGCGGAAATTTTAAGGCGTAAGCCACTAACTTTAATCAAACGCCTCGCAATAACGGACGCCGAAATATTCTCAGCCTCAATTATCGCGAAATTGTCATTGGGTATGCCTTCAACGATGCGTCTCAGGACGAATGGCACTAAGACTCATGTGAAACCTAGTCTGGGCAGGGTGTTAGAAGTGGCGCAACGGGTGTAGTGTTAATCAACATTCATCTCTAACAGATGAAACATAGGTTATACCAATTTGAAAAAAGAATGCGACAGATACACACTTCCAAACCCTTGTGATGTCTGGCTTTATTCATTTTGAATTTTGAATTTTGAATTTTGAATTGGTATTACTTCTTCATTCCCCACACCTCACATTCCAAAACCAGTAATATTAATGATTTCTGCTTATCTTAGTGTCATTCCCTCTCAAGACAAACACTACTAAACTGAGGATTTTAGTACACCTTCGTAAGTGTACTTTCAATTCAAAACATTCGGTCAAAACTCAAATTTCAAGGAAGAATATCATGAAATTTTCATTTACCAACAATACGAAGAACAAATTCCCTTCAGATAAAATTAACTTTGTAATTACTGGTCTGAATGCATCGAACCAAACTTGTCATCTTAACAAAAACGGTGACTTAGTTCCATGTCATGTTAGCGATAATAATGCACCAGGACATTTAACTAAAAAGGGGCAAAATTATGCTAATTATTTACACACTATTAAGGAGGTTTCGGAAATAAAAGTTCCGCATATTCGTTCAGGTAGGGTTTATATTAGTCTTGGTTCACCGATATACTTACAAATCGCTGATAACAACACTATTATTCAACCGAATACGGGTAATCAATCTGATGCCAATGTAGACGTTTACTTTGATTGGATAGAATTTACCTTTGATGATGCAGGCTTCCACGGCAATACTACTCAAGTAGACCAATTTGGATTTCCAATGGTCATGAAATTAAGCGGATCTAATGATTCAAAAAAAGTTGGTATAACTGAATCAAGGAGTGTTTTATTCGATAAATATGCTAGTAATGTCCCAGCCCCATTTAAATCTTTGGTTCAGAAACCCTACAGAATAGTATCGCCATTTAAAGGGGATTTTGATAAAGGTGGTACTCACGCAAAATACTTCGATGATTACATTCACGATGTGTGGCAACATTACAAGACAAATAAACTTGAACTGAAAATGCCACAGGGAACATTTATCGGAAAAGTAGAAGATAACGTTTTTACTTTTACCAGAGCAGATTCACCTAATGCAAAGTATACAATACACTATCCAGAATCTCCTAATGTCTTTAAATGTGATGAAGAGTTTTCAAAAGGCGATGAGATTCAAAAGGCAATTCAAGCTCAAGTTGCCGCAATGTTTAACAGGCACATAGTTAAGAATCCAGCAAATAAGTGTAAGCCTTCGGAATTCTATAAAAAAGATCCAGCTAATTTCTATGCTGAATTCTGGCATCATCATAGCATAGATAACAAAGCTTATGGATTCCCATTTGATGATGTGTGCGAGCAAAGCACTCTAATTGAACATCCAAATCCTCAAGAATTGGAGGTAATTATAAATTGGGATTAAGATATCCAGTTTCTGTTTAATCAGCTGGAAGTCTTTATGCCATAACCAACTTCAATGTCGGTAATCACAGTGATATAACGCATTTAAATGTAGGTTAGGGCTACATTTAAATGCGAACAACAATCAACTTTCATTAAACTTTCAGGAAGTGTAAGCTATGAAAATTAAAGCAATTTTAGCAGCACACAATAAGTACAGAGCCAAAGTAGATGTTCCACCACTGGAATGGTCAGAAAATTTAGCAGCAAGCGCTCAAAAGTGGGCAAATCATTTGGCGGTAATAGGAAAATTGGAACATGGTAGCGCTGGAGAAAACTTAGCAAGTGGTACTGCTGGTGCCTATTCTGTAACTCAGCTAATAGATTTGTGGGGTCATGAAAAGAAGCATTTCAAAAACGGTATTTTTCCCGATGTCTCTACTACTGGACATTGGGAGAAAGTGGGTCATTATACTCAAGTTGTTTGGAGAAAAACAAGAAAAGTTGGATGTGGTTTAGCGAGCGGACATGGCAACGATTTCCTTGTTTGTCACTACAATCCGGCAGGCAATGTTAGCGGAGAAAAAGTTTTTTAGTCATGTAAATCAAGAGGTCATTTGATGAAAATATCCAGTTTGAAAACAAAGTTCTTGGTTCTAATAACTCCGCTCATTTTTTTGAATTGAAGGTACTATTATGTCTCAATTTCTCGGTGTTACCTTTGAACCTTATGTTGGTCATTGGAGAGGAACACCTCCAAATGCTAAAACCCCGCAGTGGGACTCTTACAGCCAGCAAGAGATTGTGGATATGCTGGAGGTGATTGCATCCAAGTTTACCAAAATCAGCACCTACAGTATGGGGTATGCCGTGTATCACCCACCGACAACGCCCTGGAATCAAGTCGATTCTAACTGTCATGTTGCAGTTGCTGCTGCCCATTTAAATAAGCGTCGTGGCAAAGTTGATATTAAGGTAGCTCAAGGTATTTATCAGCAGTCGAATGCACAACTGCAAGACGTAGAAATTAAAGCGGCTTTTTCTGCTGCTAGCGCCGCAAATGCTATTGTTGCCAAGACAGTCACTTCATTGATTTTTACTAATGAATATATCGTTGACGCGCAAACAACTAATGCAGTCAACGCAATGATTGTAGCTAACAAGCAGAAAGCTCATCACCTCGATCTCAAAGTTGGTGTCCGCTCGAATACCTTCGGAAATATTGCCAATCCAAACAGCCCATTTCATAAAGAGCTGAAGACGCTGATTCAAAACTGCGATTTTATTCAGTGCAATCTTTATCCTGAGGCAAACGCAGCCACTCCCCAAGAGGGTATGCATGGGGTAAGCCAAGCTTTCAATAGGATTAAATCAGCAGTCGATAACATCAACCCACAATGTGAGGTAATGATCGGCGAGACTGGCTGGCCTTCAAAGGGAATCAGCTTCAACAAAACGGATAACAATGTGAAGAATCTCTTGGCATACTTTGAGGCGATCGATAAGTGGGCATCACAGCACCGTGTAATTACTTACTTGTTTGAAGCAATTGACGAACCTTGGAAAAGCGACCAGAACAAGCAAGATCCTCCTTGGCAAGGAGCCAATGGTGCTGAGGGACACTACGGTCTTTGGTTCCTCAATGACTCTGGTGGTTATACACACAAACACGTCTAGCAACAAACACAAACATGGAGGTCATTTATGTCTTGTCAATCAGGTAGTTCATATATCGTTGAGTCTGGAGATACGCTTTATACCATTGCCGAGGAACAATTGGGTGATGGCGATCGCTCGAATGAAATCAAGAACCCAGATGGTAGCGCACCCAATCCTGACAATTTGCAGCCCGGTCAGGAACTCTGCCTTCCTGAGGAGTCTGATCTCACTTCTGATCGTCGTAGGCACTTAAATCTAGAAGCTACATTTTACAGCAGGGAAGAAACACAGTGTCATCCACCCGCGACAGGTGTACATGGAGTTACATTGCGACAAGCGCTTGCAGGTGAAAAGACTCCACCATGTGGTTCAGGCGTTGGGCGTTTACAGTGCGCGGTAGACCCAGATGTTATTCCTCTTCACAAAAAATTCACCTTGATACTTTGGAATGGCAAGCGAGTGAAGGCAGTTGCGCTAGATACGGGTACAAGAATTCAAGGTCATATTATTGACATATTTGTCGATACAACTGCTGAGGCAATCAATTTAGGTAGAAAGCATGTTAAAGCAATTCTTTAATATGCGATCGCATATTTGGCAGCAGCATTTTGGTCGAGTTTGGGGAAATTTGGTAAGTGCAAAGCGACGTTACAATCCAGATAATTTACTAACACCAAGTCAGGGCATTTTCGCAAACTGTTAGCTTAAGCTTTCCTATAGCGTTTTCTGCTATCTGAAATAGGTTTTTTCTCTCGCTTTCACCCAATAGTCCTCCTAAATAATGCCTGAACTCTCTTTTTTGAGCTTTATGAGTAAACACACCATCAAACCTCTTACACCATTTTTCAAAGCATGGAGGCATGGCGGCGGGAGTTGTCTCTTTCATGGAAGCTTACTTTGACGTGAAAGCTAGTGGTCTGCCAACTCAAAAATGCTGGGTGAGGGCTGGGGAAAGGGTAAGGGATTTAAAACCTTTCCCCTTTCCCCTTTACCCCGCCAAGTTCCCTTGGCGAACTACTAGGCTGAAAAAAAAATTATACCCCTTTCTCCCGCCCCTTATCCCCAGAGGAGACCCACCTTCCCCTTTTCCTCAAAACCCGACAAGTATTGGGTTGCCATCGGTTTGCCGGAAAATCATAGTTTGGGCATCTGTTACATCTATAACTGTCCATTCTTCAGTTAGAGCGATGAATGAGTTTTTAGGTTGCTCTCTGGGGCTGAGAATGAGTACAGCGTAGATTTGCAGCACCTGAAGCAGGGCGGTCGCATCAGATCAATAGGTGTGCTTTATTTTAATAAGCTCAAATATAATCGCATTAAGCTATATTTATTGATAGCAGCTTAGGCGTTAGCCTAACCCGCCGCAGGCATTGCTTTAAGGCTTGAAAAATAAATCAAACGAGAAATACTGACTTTTTCTTTGGTTTTTATGGTTGGCCGTGAGCAAGAGTAATTTAGATGCGTTTGCTCTGGGGGACAAGCCAGTGACCGAGTTCGCAAACAAGATAGCTATTGTCACTGGTGCAGCTACAGGTCTTGGCGAAGCCATTGCCGTCAACCTGTACGAAAACGGTGCGCGGGTCGTTTTGGCAGACATCAATGCCGAAGGAGCGCAGGAAGTAGCTAGGCGGTTGGATTCATCTGGCAAGCGGACGCACGTTATTGAAACTGATGTGTCTGACCATCGCGCTGTGGAGGCAATGGTAGCTGAAACAGTAGAGCGATTTGGCGGGTTGAACCTAGCAGTCAACAATGCCGGCTTTACCGGGCCGCATGGGATTAGTACCGCCGATTATGAGATTGAATGGTGGCATCGTGTGATTGCGACTAATCTTAACGGCATTTTCTTTGGACTGAAATACGAAATTCCAGCAATGATCCGAAGTGGTGGCGGGGCAATTGTGAATATGTCATCTGCTGCTGGTGCGGTCGGAGTGGCGGGTATTGCTCCCTATGTCACTGCCAAGCACGGCATTATCGGTCTGACAAAGGCGGCAGCATTGGAATATGCAAACCAGGGCATCCGGGTGACTGCAATCGGGCCAGGTTATGTTGATACACCCCAGATGCAAGAGTTGCCAGAGTCAGCGCGAAAGCAGATGGCTGACTTGCACCCTTTAGGTCGCCTTGCACGAACTGAGGAAGTCGCAAACATGGTTAGCTTCCTATTGTCCGAGCAAGCCTCTTTCGTCACTGGCAGCTTCCACCTGCTGGATGGTGGTTACACTGCCCCCTGATTACTAATCAATTGACTTGCGTGCGATCGCAATACATAATTTTTTCTTCTGTGATCTATTTCTCTAACTGCCTATTTTTAGCCAACCAAACACTTGAAAAATTGTAACTTTGACCTTGATACCAATTTGCAATCATATGTATGTAGTATTTCTCCCCCTGCCTACCCTGCTTCCCCTGCTCAAGAACAGCCTGCCAAAACTAATATTTTTGAACGCAACTCGGTATGAGGTGATAGACAAGCATCTTCTGAATCAAGACTGGCTAGAGACAAATCACCCAACGATCGCAGATGTTGCCTGCTACCCCTATATTCAACTTGCCAGTGATGCCAAAATTGCTCTTGAGGCGTATCCGCAAGTGAGTGCTTGGGTTACTCGCATCAAGCAGCTTCCTCTTTACGTCGCAATGCCTGGATTTTAACAGGATACACTTACGTTTTCAACAAATAAAATTACCATAACCACACCGAAAGCAAGTTAACTCGTACTACTTTGCAACACCCCCAACATCTGCAAAATCTCCCTAATATCATGTCCGCCTAATTAGTTATAATTCCCGCATCTGTGCAAAAAGCGCAAAAGCCCCTTTCCCCCTGCTCCCTGCCCCACTTCGGCTACGCTCAGTGACCACCTGCCCCCTGCTGCCTAAATGATAAGTCTTTAACCGGACACGATATAACTGGCGCTTTCCCCCCTCCAACTCCTGAACTCGACTTAGCAAGTGCTTGGGAATGTACTTCGACGACTTGACCAAGCGATCGCCATCGCTCCAAAAATCAAACGTGATACTACGCCTGCGGGTAATCTTTGCCCAACCGACTATGGCCAACATTTGGGCGTAGGCGTAGCCCGCCGAAGGCATCGCCAAGAGAATCGCTTGGTTAACGGCACTCAACAACCAAGTATTACACTTTAATTGGCAGTGTAATTACAAACTCCGTTTTCTCGTGCGGAATGACATCTACTTCAATTATGCCGCCATGAGCTTCCACTACAATTTGACGAGCAATAGCCAATCCTAATCCCGTTCCTTTGCCCACAGCTTTGGTAGTGAACAAATGGTCAAAGATTTTCTGTTTAACTTCCTGAGGCATTCCTACACCATTGTCAGCAATCCGAATCACAACGTGCTGACCTGATTGAGCTACACAGGTTTGGATAGTAATACAATTAGGTTTAGCAGCGATCTCTGCCATACTTTTCCCTAAATTAGATTCGTCTAGGGCATCAATTGCATTTGCTAACAAATTCATAAAGACTTGATTGAGTTGTCCAGCGAAGCACTCCACTAAAGGTAGTACACCATAATTTTTTTCCACTTCAATTGCTGGACGCAATTCATTAGCTTTCAAACGGTGTCTGAGAATTAAAATTGTGCTTTCAATACCTTCATGAATGTTGAAAGGTACTTTGTAATCTCGATCAGTTCTGGAAAAAGTTCGCAAACTGTTGCTGATACTACGAATACGATTAGCACCCAAGTTCATGGAATCGAGCAACTGCGGTAAATCTTCGCGCAGGTATTCTAAGTCGATCGCTTCAATTTCATCTTCTATTTCTGGCCCAGGATCGGGAAACTTTTCTTGGTAGAGGTTGATTAACCCGAACAAATCTTGAACATAATCTTTTGCTGGTTCAATATTGCCAGCAATAAAGCCAACGGGATTGTTGATTTCATGTGCAACACCAGCCACAAGATTTCCCAAGGCTGACATTTTTTCACTCTGCACTAATTGCAACTGCATCTGCTGTAAGTCTTGCAGCGATCGCTGTAATTGTTGACTATTTTGCAATGATTTTTGATACAAACGGGCATTTTCCAGACAAATAGCCGCTTGAGTACAAAGAAGGTTCAATATATCAACGCGATCGTCAGTAAATGCGCCAATAGAGTGATTATTTTCTAGATACAAAATGCCCAATAACTTCCCTTGATGCAAAATTGGGCTACACAAAATACTCCTTGGCTGGTGCTGCTGAATATATGGATCGTGCGTAAATCTAGGATGCACAGTTGCATCAACAATCACCAATGCTTGCAAACTCCGTTTCACAATATTGATTAAGCTCAAGGGTACTTCTTGGCTTTCTTCTATTGCTTGTGGATGGAGTAGTGTTACAGAATTATCTATATTGGCGATCGCTTGCACTATCAAACTACCGTTCTCAGATAGTAGTAATGCACACTTATCAGCTCCAGCATTTTCTAGAGTAACGTGTAGTAAGCTAGAGACAAGTTTTTCTAATTTAATTTCACTCGAAAGAGTTTGAGAGGCTTTGAGAATTAATGCTAAATCTAAAGCAACAGAGGCACTAATATTATCTGAAGAAGAGGAATTATGAGAACTTCCCCGACCAGAGACAATGATTGTTTCATTGCTAGAGATAGGGCAAGATCCTTTTTCGAGGATAGGGGATAAAAGTTGAGGATAACGAGTTTCTAAATCAGTAACTTTGGCTTTAGCTCCCCAACGGGTATAGCAGTAATAAGCTTCAATCATGTAGTTTTGTGCGAGCTGCTGTTTGCCCCAGTTAAGATAGAATTTGGCGGCGAGTTCATTAGCGATCGCTTCTGGTTGAATGTAGCCCTGCTGTTTAGCATTTTCTATAGCTTGGTCATACAATTCGATGGCAGAGGCTTTGTTACCTAGCACCCGGTTTCTTTCTGCTTCCACCAAACACCACAGATGTTGATAGTTCATTGGCGCATGAGTTACCCAATGCTGCATCAAGGCTTGATTTTCAGCTACCTGTTGGAGATATTGCTGCTGTTCGCTGGCTGATACATCTGAGTAATGCGCCAAGAGTGATAGAGACGAATACAGTTTGTACTCTACAAAATGAATGCTATTTCTAGTACCATTTTGATATGGTTGGGCTAGTCGCAAATTTTCTATCGCATCAGTATAAGCTCCAAATAAATAGGCAAGAATTAATTTGTAGAAATATACAAAAAATAAGATAAAGCCTACCTGATATTTAATCCAAATTGGCAACATTTCTGTTTCATTGCAACTCTCACCCACTAAACGCAAATTATCAATTGCGCGACCACTTAAATTTAAGAGAAATTGTCTACTGATTTGACTTTGAATTTGCTGATACTCTTGTTTTAAATTTTGAATAATTTCAGTATACAGAGTTTGCTTGCCAAGGACTGTTTCTAGCTCTAACTCAGTATGAAAAGAAAAATCGCAATATGTCGTAGCATTGTAGCAAGCAAATTCTAAATCTCCAGTTTCTAACCCAAGCTGAAATCCTTCCTGTAAAGGTTCCAATGTGGCTTGAAAATGTTCTTTCCAGTGGCGAATGCTGCTATTAAACATCATGTAAATTTTAGATTTCAGCTTCCTGCTATCAAAGCAATCTAACAACTTGATTGCCATCTGACCAAATTTGTAGCCAGACTCAATATCCCCCCCACTACAGAGTAATAATCCATAGGTGACATAGGCATAAGCAGCAAGGCTAGAATTGCCATATCTGATGCACAGATTGACCATTGTAAAGATAATTGATGGGTACATCTGAGGATTAGTTAGAAACACAGCAGGAGCAACGGTCATCAATATTCGCTGTGCAGCTAGTTTATCCAGATCTGTTATTTCTGGCAGGTTGATTAATGCTTCAATATCTAAGGTGGCGATCGCTTCTTGCTCTAAACTGACACCTAACATCTGCAAAACTTCTAATGCTATGTCTACTGCTGACTGCATTTGAGATTGCGAAATTAAAGATTGAATTTTGATTTCGTAAACTCTGGCTTTTTGTAATGTATCCTTGACATTTTCGAGAAGTGTCTGTATTAACAGATTGGCTTGCTCATAGTTAGTATTCAGGCATTCTGCTTCTGCGGCTGCTGAATATAAAGAGAGCGTTAAATTGTACTGAGTCTGCCATCTCTGCGGTTCTAGGTACATCATACCTGTATTAAAATATCTCAGTGCAGCTTCGTAGGCTGTTGCGGCCTTTGCCTGATGACCCGCTATGAGACTCAGATTGGCTAATTTTTCTCGTTCACCAGGATGATCGATTAGTTCAGCAGCCAAGTTGAGATGGTTCAAAATATTAAAAATCTTTTCATGCTGGTCTGCTGCTGATGTATTGTCTAACAACCGTCGCCCAATTTTGAGGTGAGTTGCTTGCTTTTGGTCTAAAGGAATCAATGAGTAAGCTGCTTGCTGGACGCGATCGTGCAAAAATTTATAGTTGGTGGTTATTTTTTCTGGTTGAGCATTTACCAATGACTCGCGATCGCTCAAAAATACTTCTTGTTGGAAAAACTTATAAACATCATTCTGCGGTAAAATTAACCCATCTTTTAGAGCTAGCCACAAATCCTTGGCGGTTTGAGTTGGGGATTGTTCGTAAACGATCGCTAGTGTTTCTAAATCAAAAGTGTTACCAATGCAAGCTGCTAACTGCAACACCTCTTGAGTAGCTTGGGGCAATTTCTGGAGTTGAACTGCCATGAACTCTACTACATTATCGGTAAGAGTAAGCGATCGCACCTGTGCAATGTCACATTCCCAGTAACCGCCGTGAAAATTGAATGCAATCAGTCCATCTTCATATAATGCTTTGAGAAACTGAATTGTGAAAAAGGGATTGCCTTGAGTTTTGCTAAATATCAACTCTGTCAATGGCAAAGCTAACTCTAGGGAACAACTCAATGTATCAGCTACCAACTGATTCAGTGCCGAAATATCTAACGAGGTGAGAGTAATAGTATTAACTGTAGCCTGTGACTTCTCAATTTCTTGCAGCGTCAGCATTAGTGGATGAGTTGTAGAGACTTCGTTATCTCGGTAAGCCCCAATTAGCAATAGATATCGGCTATCTATCTCGCTCATTAACAGTTGTATAAACTTGAGAGAGGCAGAATCCGCCCATTGCAAGTCATCGATAAAGATTACCAGAGGATGATCTTTTGTTGCAAACACCTGGATAAATTTTTGAAACAGGATATTGAAGCGGTTTTGAGCAGCACTTGCAGAGAGTTCGGGGACAGCCGATTGTTTGTCAATAATCTGCTCTAGTTCTGGAATGACTTCAATAATAACTTGAGCGTTTTCTCCTAAAGCAGCGATAATTTTGTTCTTCCATCGATCTAATTGCGTATCATTTTCACTGAGCAGTTGCCCAATCAAATCACGAAATGATTGTAAAAAAGCAGACAGGGGAATGTTGCGCTGAAACTGGTCAAATTTACCTTTAATAAAATAGCCCCGTTGCCGGACAATTGGTTTGTGGACTTCGTTGACCACAGCAGTTTTGCCGATACCAGAGAAACCAGCCACTAGCATGAGTTCACTACGTGCTTGAGAAATTCGCTCAAAAGCTGCTAGTAAACTTGCTACTTCGTTATAGCGACCATAAAGCTTTTCTGAGATGATAAAGCGATCGCACACATCTCGTTGTCCAATCTCAAATAGCTCAATCTGACCGCTTGTTTGCAGTTGGTTGAGACACCTTTCTAAATCATGTTTCAGCCCTAACGCACTCTGATAGCGGTCTTCAGCATTTTTCGCCATCAGTTTCATCACTATATTTGCAATCACCTGCGGAATTTCTTCCCTGTTACCCGTTCCCTGTTCCCTGTTCCCTAAAATTGGCGGTTGTTTAGCGATATGGCAATGAACTACTTCCATCGGATCGTGAGATTGAAAAGGTAATTTTCCGGTAAGTAGTTCAAAGAAAGTTACCCCTAACGAGTAGAAATCACTACGGTAATCAATACCTCGGTTCATCCGTCCCGTTTGTTCTGGAGATACATAGGCAAGTGTACCTTCCAAAATATTCGGACTATAAATTTCCTGGGTTTCTCTAGACAGTAGGGAAGCAAGACTGAAATCAATCAACTTCACCTGCTGGCTATCTAGGTTAATTAAAATATTGGCAGGCTTAATGTCTTTGTGAATAATCCGGTGGCGATAAAGTTCATCAAGAATTGCTGCTAGAGCGATCGCAATTTCTAAAAAAGCTTTCAGGCGATGCGGCCAAAAGGAGCCGGTATTGCTGTTAATTTCTTTATGTATCCACTCTCGTAAAGAAATACCACCAAAATCCTCCATTACCAATGCATAGCTGTTGTGGTAATGTTCCAAGCTGTAAAGACGAACAATACCCCCAAAGTCAAGATTTTTAGCAATGGCGTACTGATTGCGAAATTGCAACAATTCATTAAATGATGGATACTCTTGTTTAAGTATTTTGATGACTACTGGCACTTGATCCTCCGTGCGAATTGCTCGGTAAACTAGGGTTCTAGAGCCTTCATAAAGTCGCTCACTAATTCGATAACCCAGAATCTTGGTAAGTGGCTCAACTACTGTAGTCATTTTGAGTAATTTTGGCAAAGAAACTAATTGATTTACAGTATTTTTCCCAAATCATAACGATTTCTAACTCACTTGTTAGAAATGCTATAGGACTCATATCAATACTGCTCGGGTTTTGGATTTTGAACTCGGAGTTGGGTTTAGGGAAAAGGTTAAAGGGTAAAGGTTAAAGGTTTTTTCTTTCCCCTTTCCCCTTCCCCTTTTCCCCTTAACCGACAAGTATTGGGACTCATATTTGATTTATGAAAAAATTCAATACAACTCAAAGAGGCTTCTTGCCTACTAAACATTCGCGCTTGATTTCTTCTGAGTAACCTTTCGGTTCATAAGAATCAATAAACTGTAATTTTTTACCTCTTTGTTTACCATTTTTGCGAATATGGGTTATGCACACCTTGGACATTCCATAGCAATCGCACTAATTCATATTTCTATTCTGCAACGCCCCGGATGATGTCAATGATCACAGAGACGATTCTAGAAAAGCTGTACAATCAAGCGATCGCTCGATAACAGAAACGGCTGCAATAAATATACTACCGTCAGTTTGGGTTGGGCGAACACCACTTGTGTCAACCTAAGCCGCAGTGAATGGAATTCGTGGCTACACAGCCTCTCGTCCGCCTCTATGGACTTACGAAAATTAAAGTTTTGAAACCCACCTCCGTGAGTTTTCTTTGTCTAGATGCAGTTTCTAACCACCTATCTAGTAGGAGCAACTTCTCTAATCCTGGCAGAGAAGTTGCAAGATAAATTCGTAAACTCTCAAATCGGAATTAGAGATTACGAATTATTGTTTATCTCCTCAAAATATTAATAGTTGCACCTGCTGCTGCGCCATCTAATAAATCGCCAGCCACATCTTCGCGCCCGCCAAGAATAGCGCGAACCCCGGCGCTAGTTGCTGCACCGACTGCGGCATCTCTACCTAAATTACGTTTTTTCTTACGTCCAACCAAATTGACGGCAGCACCAGCCGCAGCACACTTAGCACCATTGCGTAAAACAGTACCGCGTCTTCTAGCAGCTCCAGTTACTATACAAGTACCAGCACCAAGGGCTGCATCTCCTAAAATCCGGTCGTTAGCTGCTGCTGGTTGAAGAGGAACTAAGGAGATTCCAGTTAAACTGGCAGCCATGAAACTGGGTAGAAATGCGCGTTTGAGAATTCGATTCATAGTAGATACCTTCTTAAAAAATCAAACGACTGTTCAAAAGACTAAAGAAAAATTCAATTTGTTGCAGTCACAGATGCGCTTATTTTAGTTTAGACTAGTCAGGAGTGCCAAATCCAAAGCCTTACAGTGATTGAGATAGGGAAAATGTACTCAATCGTAAGGCAGATAATAAGTGTTACAGAAAAAATATCACATTGACCGAGAGTTCAACATTATCTTGCTCCTGGGTAGTGAAATCAAGGGTGTAACAAAGCCGAGGCAAACCCCAATCCCAATGATGAGTTTGGGGTGGAAATTTATTTCCAAAGTACACTCACTTACCGCCTTCACTTAGAGCGCCGTGTGGAAAGAGCGTTTTTTCATGGGCACTTCTTCCTGGTCGAAAACCGAACGAGTTTTGCTCGAAGCGAGCTTCCCATTCAGATTTCAAAGCTAGTTTTACTAGCGATTGCTTGGCTGGTGTGGGTTGGCTAAACTTCGGGTTGCGTGTCTGGTGTAAGCGATTGGTAAAGTTGACACAATGCTTCAAGCCTGTCGGTTGTTTCTATCCCTGACAAAACAGTTTCTAGTACACTCACATCACATCTTGGATGGATTCAATTTCAGGTAATAAATTTTGCCCAGGCTCCAGTCAATTTCTCTGTGCGCTTGTGGAAAATGCTTAAAAAACGTATTGATAGCAGCAACTAAAGTTGATTAGGTGAAGCGCCGCAGAGGAATCATCGGTGATTTAGCAAACCCATGCAATTCATAGAAATGAATTGCCGAATAATTATCAACGTCTGTCAAAAGAGTAATACGAGATACACCTTGAATGCGACAAAATTCGATTGCTCTAGTAATGAGTTCTGAACCAATGCCAGTACCTCGATAATTAATATCTACTACCATGTCTTCTAAGATACTAACTAATCCTCCTTGGGCTGTACTAATTGTAAATAGAATGTTCACCATACCTATGAGTTTTTCTTGATCTCGCGCAACTAAAATAGCTCCAACATGAGGCTGCGTAATGATTGCCTGCAAGCCAGCAGTTTGTTTATTTACATCTGGTTGGAACTCTGCTTCTTGAGAGAACAAGGAACTCAGAAGTGGGAGCAGTGCTGGTATATCTGAAAGTGTTGCAACTGAGACTGTTACCATAACAAATAGTTACTGCAAATGTGTTAACTCTCATAAGCATAAGGCTGACAAATTCTCAAAGCCAACAGCAATTTGTGGGAATTGATAGAGGTTTTTACTTTTCTCTGATACATCCATCACTCAAAACAGACCGGAGAAGCTAATTGCTTGCGAGCTTACAAATTAGTGTTTAAGAGTTAACGAGCAAGCAACTATAAAATTAGACAAGCTTGAGCTTGGTAACTTTAAATTTTTTTCTTAAGCTTGCCAAGACATTTATCCACATGATAATGTCTAGATATGCATCTATCTTAAGGATAGTTTTAAAGTCAAAAAATTCTCTGCATCATCCTTCCTGTTTCATACGGCTTTAGGTTATCTTTTTGCGTTTAAACTGGCATTAAGTGTGTGAATTTGCTTAGTACTTTGTTGCTCCGACTTGGATTATCTTCTCCGCTTGTGATTATCAATTTGGCTTAATTTTATCTAATTAAGCCTTAGTTCAAGAAATAGAAAGTTTATCTATCACTTGGAACAATAAAGTGCTGGTTGCAAGTATCAGGTAATTTGTAAATCCATTAGCCAAAATTAAACTAATCTTCTTATTTGTTTATTACGTCTTGGTCTTGTTCTTTGTGGATAAGTCAGGAATAAATAAACATAGACAATAACAAGAGCAAAGGGAGGAAACAAAAAGCTAATTTGCTCCCCAGCTTCTTGCTAAAAATGCTCTTGTTACACAGAACGTTAATTTTTCTTCTAGGCATCAGTACTCCTGACCACTAATTACTAATTACTAATCAAGATACGTTGGAGATAGAAAAATGTCTAAGGATATCAATGAACAACAAACTAGCATTGTAGAACAGAAAAAACAACTAATTGAGGAACTTCTTAAAGCTTATCCTGATAAATCCCGTCAAAAGCGAGATCGGCAAATCAATGTTTACCAACAAGGTGAGTCAGACTGTGGCGTTCAGTCAAACGTTAAATCGGTTCCTGGTAGTATGACTGCTCGTGGTTGTTCCTACGCTGGTGCTAAGGGTGTAGTTTGGGGCCCAATCAAGGACATGATTCACATTAGTCATGGGCCTGTGGGTTGTGGTTACTGGTCTTGGTCTGGTCGTCGTAACTACTACATTGGTACTACAGGCATCAATTCTTTTGGGACTATGGATTTCACTTCTGACTTCCAAGAACGGGATATTGTATTCGGAGGTGACAAAAAACTTAGCAAAATCATCAAAGAAATTGAAGAACTTTTCCCACTTAACCGAGGTATTACCATTCAATCTGAATGTCCTATTGGTCTGATTGGAGATGACATTGAAGCTGTAGCTAAGAAGTCTACTAAAGAGATTAGCAAGCCCATCGTTCCTGTACGTTGTGAAGGCTTTCGTGGTGTTTCTCAGTCTCTTGGGCACCACATTGCTAATGACACCGTTCGTGACTGGTTATTTCCTTATGCTGAACGTGCCAAAAAACAAGGAAAGCTGCTCAACCATGAACCTAGTCCCTATGATGTTGCAATCATTGGTGACTATAATATTGGTGGTGATACTTGGTCTAGCCGCATCCTCTTGGAAGAGATTGGTTTACGTGTAATTGCTCAATGGTCGGGTGATGGTACTCTCAATGAGATGATGCTTACACCTCAAGTGAAGCTAAATTTAATTCACTGTTACCGCTCAATGAATTACATTACTCGTCATATGGAAGAAGCTTATGGGATTCCTTGGCTAGAATACAATTTTTTTGGTCCCACCGAGATTGCTAATTCCTTACAACAGATTGCTGCTAGATTTGACTCCAAAATTCAAGAAAATGCTCAGAAGGTAATTGCTAAGTATCAACCGACAATAGATGCAGTCATTGCTAAGTATCGACCGCGTTTGGAAAACAAAACTGTAGCGCTGATGGTCGGCGGACTACGCCCTCGCCACGTGATTCCTGCATTCAACGATTTGGGTATGAAGCTTGTGGCTACAGGTTATGAGTTCGCTCATCATGACGACTACAAACGTACTATTGACTATATTGAAAACGGTACTATCATTTATGACGATGTAACCTCTTACGAGTTTGAGGAATTAATTAAAGCGCTCAAACCCGACTTAGTTGCTTCTGGGGTTAAAGAGAAATACGTTTTCCAAAAAATGGGTTTACCTTTCCGTCAGATGCACTCTTGGGATTACTCTGGACCGTACCATAGCTATGACGGTTTTGCCATTTTTGCTCGTGATATGGATATGGCTTTAAATAACCCTTCTTGGCAATTGATCCCTACTCCTTGGAATCAAGCTAGTTAGGAAATAATATAGACATAGCAACACCAATTGTTGACACACCTGATACAAATAATAGGGCTGCCAGGGGCTGGAAATGGTAAAAACTCAGGCTGCAACATGGGCTATATAATGCCGCTCCTTCTACATCGAGGCAGTAGCAACTATTAATGCATCTCCTTCGGAATCAGGAGGTTCAAAAGCTCATGCTTCACTAATATCGCCAAGAATTGCGGGAAATACTTTTGTGGGATTTAGGAGGACAACCGGGTTATCGGCTGATTCACCAGTTATATTTGAACGAATTGGCAGTAGCCCTGATTGTATTTGATGCCC
>NZ_JAVRBY020000076.1:0-29926 GCF_034531035.1 Nostoc sp. DedQUE02
TCTTCACCCTATCGTAAAATCTTTCTGAACAAGACCTGGGTTTACTCAGAGATGAGAGTGAGATTGTGCGTTACTCTGCTGCTGAAGCATTGGGCAAGTTGGGCAAAAACTCCAGCAATGTTACTGTTACTGTCGCCGAATGGATTTCACAACACCATGATTCAGAATATGTAGGCAGTGGGATTGATGCGCTGTGGAATTTGGTAGTAACAGAAGAATAATTTTTGTTTTTTCACTGGAAGTCCCTAAAGAGTGCTAAGTATTCAGCACTCTGTCGAGCAAGCAAACCATTGACATTCAGTTAAAAATCGAAGGTTGTGCGAAGCACACCCACATACTGCGTATCATTTCTGCTGTCGTTTTCTGGGTTGAGAATCACCCAAAAACCAGGAGTCACTGAGATGTTGTCATTTAGCCGATAGCGATAAAATGCTTCAATATGATAAGCATTGTCTCGTTCTTGACGGACATCACTGTTAGAGACATGGGGTGGTATACCAAAGAGAATTCCCGGCAGATTACCTCTACCACCCACATCGGGAAACGACACACCAACCGCCCCAAACCAGGCATTGGCATTGTCACCATTGTTCACAAATAGAGAATCTGTTCCACCCCTACCATTGGAAATATTACTCAAACCAGAACTCTCGGCATTTGCCCAAATATATCCACCCCAAGCGTGGACTTGGAAATTCGGAGAGAAGCGATAGTATCCCTGTGTGCCGACAATATCGTTGGAAGTAGCAATGTTGTTGCCAAAGGGAGCGTTTGACAGAACGCTACCCGTCCCAGCTGAGAGTTCAATTACTCCAGCAGGGCTATAGCCATGAGAGTAAGCTACACCGATCGCTCCTTGCTTACCATAATAGGCTAAGTGCGCTAAAGCATTGTAGCCGCCATCAAACAAGCCGTTGCTAGGCGATGGCACATTAGAACTGCCTGCTAAATAGCCCAAGGTGAGAACCAAGTCTTTGGTAATATTCCAGTTAGCGGCTGCACCACCGCCACCTCGCCGGAATAAGGGACTGTACGATCCAAAAAGTGAGGGAACCCCATTGCCGTCATCAGCAATTGTGGGGGGAGTGACGGTGGTTGTAATGTCGGTGTAACCAATGCCTGTAGGCCCAACAACGAAGTTAAGAGAATCACTGACTGGGAAGTAATAACGGATGTGGGGGACAAAAAGTGTATCGTTGCTGTCATAATCGAAGTTCAGGCGTGTCATTCCTGTGCCTGTGGCGGCGGCAATTTGGCTTGTACCATTGGAATTTGCAAAGTTGCCAAACTCCAGCCGGACTCTCAACAAATCTTTCCCGGTAAAGCTACTTTCAAAGTTGAGACGACCCCGATTTGCAAAGTAGAGACTGGATTCATCGCGATCGCCACCCACTCTATCACCAAAGGTATCACTAACGGCGGTAATAATTTGAGCATTCAACCTAGTAGTAGTGGAAAACTGCTGCGCCTCCAATGTTGCTGTATGTGCCTCTAAGGTATCTACTCGTCCGCGCAGAGTTGTCAGTTCTGCGGCAAAGTCTTGCTGCAACTTTTGCATCACTGCCAAATCTTGCTTACTAACTAAATCGCTAGTAGCTGTGGCAATTAACTCATTAATCCGATCCAAACAAGCATTTAAACCTGCGGCAAACTCATAACGGGTTAAGGCACGGTTGCCGCGATAAGTAGAATTGGGATAACCTGCAATACAACCGTAGCGTTCCACTAACGATTGCAATGCACCAAACGCCCAATCGGTTGGTTGTACATCAGAAAACTGGGAAACAGAAGTGACTTGTCCCTGCAAAGTTCTATTAGCATCTGCTGCATTCGGATCGTCTTCTGGAGGTGCTGCCCAAACTGCTGGAATTGCCAAAAATAAAATAAAAAAGCTAGGAAAAATAGTTTTTAGCATTGACTTATTAATTGAAAATGATTTAATTCTGATTTTGTAGCGAAAGAGATTACACTCGAACCAAAGCTTTTATGTGATGAGCTAATTTTGCTTTTTACCGAATTAATTTTGTGTCTTTTTCTGGATAAAGCAAGCCATATTCACTTTCAGGCTCTTTATCCTAATCAAGCGTGTTAGGCTTGATACCAGCTAGTAAATACTCTTGTTGTGCATCGGTACTGCTTTTAATTTGACGCGCAGTTTGTCGTAGTATATTATCAACTCAAAATAATTCTCTACCTGCGATCGCAGCCTAGTTATGCCGATGTCTGCAAAATAGCATGCATTTCTGTTCGCGCAGCTTGGTGTAGACAGGCACCTTGTAATAGGAAATAGGAAAGAAGGCAATAGGAAATAGGCAATAGGCAATAGGCAATAGGCAATAGAAAATAGGAAAGAAGGCAATAGGAAATAGGAAAGAAGGCAATAGGCAATAGGCAATAGGAAAGAAGGCTTCCTAGTTCTATTGAGCTTTTTCAGGCAATCAAATATGATTCCTATATGTGCTTTAAATGTTCCAACTACTGTACCAGATTAATTTTGGTAAGTTCGTAGTCAGGACTTTAGTTTTTGGATCAAGCACTCACTACGAACCCAATCAAGTTGTCTTGGCAAAGTACTAGATGGATGCCAATTACATATCTTCCAACTCAATTCCTTTGGTTTCTTTAATAAAAAAGAGAATGAAAAAGAACGAGGTAGCTGCTGCAATTGTATAGAGTCCATAGGCAGAACCTAGACCGAAATATTGCAGTATAGGAGGAAATGTTGTGGAAACGAGGAAATTAGCAACCCATTGCATAGCAGCAGCAATCGAAAGTGCGGCGGCTCGAATTTTGTTATTAAACATTTCTCCCAACAGCACCCAAACCACTGGCCCCCAAGAGAAACCGAAGCAAAATACATAGAAGTTGGCTGCAATGAGAGCTATAGTGCCGGCGCTACCGGTGAGATTGGGGTTTCCAGCAGCATCGAGGGGAGCATGGCCAAAAAGATAAGCCATCGTCCCCAAGGTCAAGGTCATGCCAATCGACCCTAGTATAAGTAAGGGCTTGCGACCAAATTTATCCACGAAGGCGATCGCAATCAATGTTGTAATAATGTTGACGGCTCCTGTAATCACCGTGATTGAGAGGGAATCTTTTTCGGAAAAGCCGACAGCTCGCCACAAAACGCTACTGTAGTAGAAGATTACATTAATCCCAACAAATTGCTGTAATACAGATAAGCCTATTCCTATCCAAACAATAGGCAGGAGTCCGCCACTTCTGCTTAAGAGGTCAGAAAACTTGGGTTGGCGTTCGCGAAGCACTGTCTGCCGAATTTCTTCGATTTTTGGCAGTACGTCACCCCCTAAAATCTTGGTGAGAACGTTAACAGCTTCTGATTCTCGTCCTTTGGCAACCAAATAACGGGGAGATTCAGGAATTGTTAAAGCTACCATCCCGTAGAATACTGCTGGTGGGACTGCTGTCCAAAACATCCAGCGCCAAGCTGCAACCCCAAACAAAAACGGCGAGTCTGCTGAACCTGCTGAGGTAGCGATAAAGTAGTCGCTCAATAAGGCGACGAAAATTCCCACTACGATCGCTAATTGTTGCAGAGATCCTAACCTGCCTCGCAAATGGGTGGGAGAACATTCGGCAATGTAAGCTGGGGCAATGACGCTAGCAACGCCGATGCCAATCCCACCTAATACTCGCCAAAAGATAAAATCCCAGATTGTGAAGGCTATCCCAGAGCCAATGGCACTGATAGTAAACAAGGCTGAAGCAACCACCATTGCGTTGACTCGACCATAACGGTCTGCAATCTGTCCAGCAAAGAAGGCTCCGATTGCAGACCCCAGCAACGCTAGGGACACTGCTAGCCCTGTCACCCAACTACTGGTATTAAAAGCTTTTGCTAAAGATAAAACCGCACCGTTGATTACAGCAGTATCAAAACCGAATAAAAACCCGCCGAGGGCGGCGGCACCAGCAATCAAAATTACATAAAACGTGCTGGCTTTACGACGAGTAGTAGTGGAGGTCATAGTTTATATATTTATTATTGGGGATTGGGGGCAATACGGTTCAGATATTCCTTGTGGTCTGGGGAAAGGGGAAGGGGTAAAGGGTAAAGGATGTATTCAAAACCTTTTCCTTTTAACCGAACCGTATTGGCATTGCTGACTTTTCACGGCTTCTGGAAGACCTCACTTCCATTCCTCTCTCCTTGTAGGAGAGAGGCTTTGATTTCTCCCCCTTCCCTACTAGGGAAGGGGGCTGGGGGGTTAGGTCTGGCGTTATCTTTTCTACATAACGTGAAAAGTCAGATTGGCATTGGGGGGATGAGGGAAATGAGGGAGTGGGGAACAGGAAGCGGGAGAGTGAGCAAAGGCTCATTAATGGAGTTCAAAGGCTCATTAATGGAGTTCAAAGGCTCATTAATGGAGTTCAAATACTCATTAATGGAGTTCAAATACTCATTAATGGAGTTCAAAGGCTCATTAATGGAGTGCAAAGGCTCATTAATGGAGTTCAAAGGCTCATTAATGGAGTGCAAAGGCTCATTAATGGAGTGCAAAGGCTCATTAATGGAGTTCAAATACTCATTAATGGAGTTCAAATACTCATTCCCTATTCTCAATGCCCAATTCTCAAAGAAATTCTTTAGCGTCTGGAACGTCTGCGGATTCTATCAATGGTTACTGCCAAAATAATTACTAGTCCTTTGACGACTAGTTGCCAGAAATAAGATAGGTTCAACAAGGTTAAACCGTTGTTGAGAATAGCAATAATCAATGCACCGAGAAGCGTGCCGCCAATGGTACCAATACCACCCGTGAAGCTGGTTCCACCTAAAATAACAGCAGCGATCGCATCTAATTCGTAACCCTGACCTAATACGCCACTAGCACTATAAAGACGGCTAGCACTCATGATTCCTGCTAAACCTGCCAGTAATCCACTAATACCATAAACGAATAGCAATACACGACTGACTTTAATCCCTGTTAATCTGGCTGCCCGTTCGTTACCACCAACGGCATATATCTGCACTCCTAAAACAGTTTGCCGTAACACAAACCAACTAGCGATTATGGACAGTAGCGCAATTATCACTAGCCACGGCAGGGGGCCGACATAATTATTACCCACCCAAGCAAAATTAATGTCTCGGTTAATCAGGGTTGTACCCTTGGCAACCAAGAAGGCTACACCGCGCAAGGCAGTAAGTGAACCCAAGGTGACAATAAAAGGTGGCACATCCAAAAAGGTGATGAGAGCGCCGTTGACTAAGCCTAAAAGCAATCCTGTTAGCAACGCAGCAGGCACAGCCGCCCAACTTAATGCCGGCAGTAGCGATACTAGTAACGCAACTACGGCAGAAACAGCTAAGATTGACCCAACTGAAAGGTCAATACCTCCGGTGAGAATCACAAAGGTCATTCCTGTCGCCAGCACAATATTGATTGATGACTGACGCAAGATATTAACGATGTTACCGCTTGTGAGAAAGTTGGGAGAAAGGAATGCAAATAAGATGCAGATAATTATGAGGATTGGCAGAATCCCCGCAACTTCCAACAGAGAGCTAATTGATTTGGAATTTCGGGATACGGAATTGTTGCCTAATTTCTTGGCAGGTGGTCTGACTGTCTGACTCATGATGCTAATACCTCCGATGCTCCAGTTGCATAGTGCATAATCTTTTCTTGGGTGATTTCTTTGCCAAGACTGCCGTCCAGTTCGCCTACCAGTTGTCCTTCTCGCATCACCAAGACGCGATCGCTCATACCGACAATCTCCGCTAGTTCGCTGGAAACCATTAAAATAGCTACACCTTGCGCTGCCAATTCGCTCATAATTCGGTAAATTTCGCTTTTGGCTCCGATATCTACGCCCCGTGTTGGCTCATCTAACATTAATACTCTCGGTTTAATGGCTAACCAACGCGCTAGCAGTAGCTTCTGTTGATTACCACCAGAAAGATCCAATGCTCTAATTTCCAAATTGGCCAGGCGGATATTAAAGTTTTCTACCGCCTCTGTTGACAGCCGATTAACTGAAGCCCAGTTAACAATTCCAGCTTTGGCATCTTGTTTGAGTGTGTTGATGGCAATATTCTTGCGGGAACTCATCTCCAGAAATAAACCTTGATCTTTGCGGTCTTCTGGGACGTAGCCAATTCCTGCGGCAATGGCATCACTGGGCGTATTAATTTCCAATTTTTTGCCATTCAAGAATACTTCACCACTAGCCTTACGGTCTGCACCAAAAATCAGCCGGGATAGTTCTGTGCGTCCGGCACCAACTAGCCCGGCTAAACCGACAATTTCTCCAGCATGAACTTTAAAACTAGCTGGCTCAATCTTCTTGTGCGCGTCGCTCATATTTCTGACTTCTAGCACGACTGGGCCAGGATTCGTTTGCCGTTGATGTTCGTAAAAGTCTTGCATGGAGCGACCAACCATCATCTGCACTAATCGCTGGGGAGAAATTTCACTGCGTGTCAGGCTGCCAATATATTGACCATCACGCAACACGCTAATCCGGTCAGCTAATGCATAGATTTCTTCCATCCGATGGCTGATGTAAATAATCGCAATGCCATCACGCCGCAGTTTGCGAATTACCTCAAATAAATGCTCACTCTCGCGGTCAGATAGGGCTGCTGTTGGCTCATCCATCACCAAAACGCGGCTTTTGTCCTTTAGCGCCCTGGCAATTTCTACTTGCTGCTGTTCGGCGATCGATAATGTCCCAACTATAGTCTGCGCGGTAAAATTGGCTCCAAGGCTTTCTAGCACTTCTTCTGCTTCCAGGTGCATCGCTTTGCGGTCTAAAAGCTGACCTCGCCGCAACTCGCTACCCATAAACATATTTTCGGTAACGGTTAAATTCGGTGCAACATTCAGTTCTTGATAAATGAGATTAATACCCGATTTGCGTGCTGTCGCTGGATCGGTAATTTTCAAAGGTTGACCATTGATGCGAATTTCTCCTTCATCGGCAATGTAAGCCCCTGCCAAGATTTTCATCAATGTGCTTTTGCCTGCTCCGTTTTCACCCATGAGGGCGTGAACTTCTCCCGGATAAATTGTCAGATTAACATTTTGGAGCGCAGATACACCATGAAATCGTTTTGTAATCCCTTGCATTTCTAATACAGGGGTGATATTCGGTGCATCAGTAAATGAATTTTCAATACTTGTTGTCATGAACAGAACCTCTAAAAACAATTTAAAAATTGCGCTGGTGAGTTAGGAAATTAGTCAATTTATATCTGAGGTGAAATTAAAGCCATCACAAAATCATGTTTTAAAAATTGATTACTATCTTGGCAAGTTCTGAACGTCGCTTTTTGACTTTCAGAACTTTTCCAAGATGTAGATATATCCATCATGGGGATCGGTAAAAAGTCTGTCAATGCACCAAAAGACTCAACTTAGATTAAAGGAAATTTCCCATTTTAAATTCACAATTTTTATTATTTACCAGCCTTTTTCTGTGCTAACGTTATCTTTTGTAATCAACTTAACTGGAATCAAAATGGTAGGTAATTGAGGTTTTTTCCCATTTAAGATGTCGTTACCAACCTGAACTGCTTTTTCAGCCATGCCTCGCGGATTTTGAGTAGCAGTCGCTGCATATAAACCATTTTTAGCTGCGATCGCAGTGATTGCTTCAGGCGCACCATCAACCCCGACAATAAAGAAATCTTTGCGTTTTGCTTGGTTAGCTGCGAGTTCTGCGCCAACTCCACTCGGATCGTTAATCGCAAAAACAGCATCAATTTTCGGAAAGGTTGTGAGCAAATCAGTCATTACTCTAAGTCCTCCATCCCGACTACCATCTGCATTCTGGTTTTTAGAGAGAATTTTGATATTGGGATATTTAGACAATACATTCTCGCAGCCATTAACTCGCTGAATCACCGAGTCCACTGGCGGCCCGTTAACTATTACTACATTGCCTTTACCTTTGAGACGGTCAGCAATATATTTACAACTAACTTCTCCAGCTTGGACATTATTAGTAGTAATGGTGGCATCTACACCTCCTTCAGCACCTGTATCTACTGCAATGACAATTCTTCCTGCTTGTTTTGCTTTTTCAACTATTGGTCGAATTCCCCTTTTATCAGCAGCATTCAAAACAATAATATCAGTATTTGCTGCCGTGAAATTCTCAATTTGATTGGCTTGTTGGTTGAGGTCATAGGCACTAGAAGCTACAATAACGTTGACATCTTTTCCGCCAATTCTCTTTGCTTCTGTCTCAATTGCTTTTGCCATGAAAACGAAGAAGGGATTACTTAAATCACCAACGGTGAAGGCAACCGAGCGTAATTTTTTATTCCCAGTAGGGGTTTTAATTTCTGCACTCGTATTGGTTGCAAGTTTGGTATCAGTGTTAATAGCAGTGTTGTTATCGGGAGAAGCATTTGTACAGCCGACAAGACTACCACCGATGATACCTAGTATGCTAGCTGCGATCGCAATCTTTTTCACATTCATATATCTCCTAGAAGTCTTTATCTGTGTGTTTTAATTACGAATTACGAACTTGTACTGAGTTTCGACTACGCGGTAATCGAGCGAAGTCGAGATTCAACTACCGCGTAGCCGTTGGCGCAGCCTCTCCAAGAGTTGTATTACGAATTACGAATTAAAAATTACCACCCTTTATAGTTGCTGAGATTCTCTCTAGTAACCAAGTTGACTGGAATTAGAATGTTTGGTGATTTAGGTTTTTTACCCTGGATGATATCGTTGCCAATCTGAACCGCTTTTTGAGCCATCTCTGCGGGATTTTGAGCCGCAGTTGCAGCAAATACACCATCTTTGTCTTCCATTGCTTTGGTTGCATCTGGTGAACCGTCAACCCCAACAATAAAAAATTCTTTACGTCTTGCTTGTCTAGCTGCTAAATCTGCGCCGACACCGCTTTGATCGTTAGTGGCAAAAACGGCATCAATTTTGGGAAAGGTTGTCAGCAAATCGCTCATAACTCTCAATCCTCCATCCCTAGTCCCTTCAGCGTTTTGCTCTTTAGAGATGAGTTTTATATTCGGATATTTAGATAATGACTTCTCACAGCCACTCACTCGCTGATTGATTGAGTCCATTGGGGTACCGTTAAGGATGACTACGCTACCTTGACCTTTGAGGCGATCGGCAATATATTGACAAGCAACTTCACCAGCTTGGGTATTGTTGGAACTAATCATCGCATCCACATCTGCATCAACGGCTGAATCTAATGCAATAACCACCCTACCTGCAAGTCTTGCTTGATCGATAACTGGTTTAACTCCTTTTTTATCAACAGCACTAAGAATAATTAGGTCAGTATTTGCAGCCGTAAAATTTTCGATTTGGTTGCTTTGTTGGTTCAGATCAAAGCCACTAGAAACCGCATTAACTCTAATATTACCCCCAATTTTTTGGGCTTCTGTCTCAGCCGCCTGCTGCACTGCATTATAGAAAGGATTGCCTAAGTCACCCAAAGCAACGCCGATTGTTTGCAATTTTTTCTTGGGACTACTAAAACTCTCTGCACTTATATTAGTGGCATTGTTAGGAGTATTAGTCGCAGCGTTATCATTTTGAGCGCCATTTGTGCAACCAGCAACCGTAAAACCTAATATGCTAACTATGAGCGAAATTTTCTTCATATTCATCTATTTCTAACAACAAATTTAAATTTGATAAAGTTCAGCAGAATTTAAATCTGCACAGGCATTACAATCTCAACTATGTCTGAAAAGTTTAGACCGAACTAGTGAGATTACGAGCCTTTTAAAATTTCACCCCCAAAGGTCTTGTTCTTTGACGTAATTGGAGTTACTACTATTCGTTTCACTAAACTAGATATTTTATTTTTAAAACCAAATCATGAGGATTACACTACTTGAAATAATCACATGATTTTTTGATAAAATTACTCCGGTCGTGTATAGCTATGAAAACAGCTTTTAAGTGAAACTTCCAGAAATTAATTTTATTAAACTTGTAAATCTTCATTGTGTTTTGACTTTTTTCATTTTATACTCCTGTGGTGCATAAATTAATTTTCTTTATCGAACTTTACAAATAAAGAAGCTTTTAAATCTCCTCAAAATCACCCAAGCTTTTAATTTCAAAGTATTTGCATAAATCAGTCTAATCATACTTTCTGGCAACTTTAAAACGTTACATTTCTCAATCAACTTTCCTCAGAAAAGATCCTATCTGCTGGAGAAAATCTTGATTTTAAATGCTATTTTTTGACAAAATGTAAACATCCTTTAGTTAGATTTTTAAAACCAACTTCAATCAACTTTAAAAACGTATTTGTTATTACTCTTACATCACTTTAAAGTTATAAAGCGTTAATACAGATAATTTTTTTCAGCCTGATTGGCAACGAAGAACATTTGTTGCCTAAGCCAATGTTCTGTTATTACTTTATACCTTCATGGCCGGCAGATTCGGAATTGTGACTGATACCTCAGATACTTTTCTCAAGTTTAAAACTTTAAAGTTACTGGTAGATATTTAGCCACCAAATCTTCATAATATGGTTTTAATTTTTGCCAATCAGGAGGAACAGGGTTTTTTGAATACAAATCGTAGGGATTGAATAATTTTACCCATTTAAACATTTCTCGATCGTGTTTATCCATCAAATATTCATAGGCATTTTCGCGATGTTGAGGATAAAATGAGTGATAGCGAATCATATACAATCCTGCTTCAGGCAAATAGTTTTTCATTATCTGATACAAATACTCATCATGCCCCCATGAAATATGTACATGACTCAATCCACAGTTAGGCTGATAAATGCCATATTTAGTGTTGTAATCGAGATTATTATAATCAGGGTTTTCTTTGAAGAATTCTGAGAAAACAATCTTATCAGAAAACGCACAACCTACAGGATAAGTATCCCCTACTGTAGCCCATTGAGGCTCACCAAATAGACAAAGCACCTTCCCCATATCGTGCAAAAAGCCGGTAAGTACCATCCAGTCAGGATGACCATCGGCACGAATAGCTTCTGATGTTTGCAATAGATGCTGTAGCTGATCCATATCTGTATCAGGATCGGAATCATCAACTAATTGATTCAAAAATTCGACCGCATCCCAAACAGACATTTCTTTTTGATCAAACTTCAAAAATTCTTTTTCTTTTTGGAGTACAAAATTATATGTTTGATTAATATGATTTAAACGATAAAATTCTTTTACCGTATCTCTAATAGTCGTTTTATAATTCCTGTACTCTTCGGCAATTTTACCTTCTTTAACTATCGTGTCTGGATTGGGATAGCGATTAAGTAAATCTTTTTCCCATTCTTCTAGTGAATGTAAAGGATTGCTTTGAACCTGAAGAATGGCATTCTTTAGAGTTTCAGACATATATTTCTACTTAATTTATTTGTTAAATGTACTTTCTCCCTTATGCACAGGTGTGCAAAACCTGTTTTACAGTTATTTTCATTTTTGCACACGTGTGCAAAAACGTATATTAAGTTTCATTTACTTCAGCAGGTGTTTTCTCGGATCTTTTTAGTTACAAATAAAAATGATACTTTTCTTTTTTGCACACCTGTGCATTTATACTAAATATAAGTTAATATTTTGTATTACACACTTGTGCAAAACTTATATTTATTAATTTTTTGTCGGACACGGTAGAGAAGTATCAATTTGTTAATTGTACAGCAGTAGAATACTTAACAAGATTAGCCAACTCTTGTAGATGGGTTATTGCTTCTGCACCCTCCAACTTCATTAATTCGCGATCGTCCCACAATTCCATCCAAGTAATCCCGTAATCAGACACTAAAAACCGAATCAAGTGCTTTTCTTTCAGGCTAACCATAAATGAAGCACTGTTCATTTGCTCGCCGCATGTATAACAAGACGCAGTATAGCCACGCCGCTCAAGTATAATTGTCAAGGCTTGCAGGTTCATTACCAAGTCTTGGACGAATTGCTGATGCTGTTGCGCTAATCTTAGAAACACTACTTTTCTCCTACCATTACAGTTATCTGCTTGCTTTGATATGTCTTTAGACTTAGATATGATGTGATTTAGTTGCCGAAAGTTCGTGTTTTCCTAGATACGTGATTAATCTTAATATTACGGTTGCCATTACTCAGCTAAATTTCTAGAGCAGTTCTAATGTTTTGGACAATTATCTGGGGTGGCTGTGCAACATCCATAGATATGGTGTTTAATGGTTCTTCAAGAGTATCAAATTGGCTGTTGAGCAGTTTATCGCTCATGTAATGATTGCTACGCTCTTGCAACCGCATTTGAATCAACTCATAAGACCCTTTGAGATAAACTAGCTTGATGTGTTCGCTATCCACTACCAAAAATTGCCGATAGCTATCTTTTAAAGCCGAACACGCCAGCACCACATTTTTATTTTCTTGCAGCCAATGCTTGATGGCTGTTTGCAAATCTTGTAACCAAGGCATCCTGTCCTCTTCACTCAGAGGGATACCGCGCCGCATTTTCTCTACATTCTCTGGCGAGTGGAAAGCATCAGCGTCGCTAAACTCCCAGCCTAACGAGTCTGCTAGCAGTTTTCCGATGGTAGTTTTCCCAGAACCTGATACACCCATTACGAGAATAATCATTTTTTTATTAAGAAAAGTTAAACTAATTCGTAATTCGTAATTCCTAATTCGTAGTTGTAATTGTAAAAGTTAGGACTTTTAACTCTTTTTTAGGGAAAATCTGAGTTGTATTAAAAGTTCTTGACAAATAACGATTATTTTCTATAATACAGACACTTGCACACGTGTGCAATAATTAAAAGTTAACATAAAATAATGAATAAACGAAGAATTTCAATTGAAGATATTGCCCGCAGAGCAGGCGTTTCTCATTCTACAGTGTCACGCGCGTTGCGAGATAACGCTCTAATTAGCCCGAAAGTGCGCGAAGAAATTAAGCGACTAGCGCAGGAGATGAGTTATGTGCCGAATGCTATTGCTCAAAGCTTGCAAAATAAACGTACTAATACTATTGGTGTAGTAGTAACATCAATTTCAGATCCCTTTTTTGCGGAGGTAGTAGAGGGAATCGAGAAGATAGCCAGACCAGCAGGCTTAAGTGTTTTATTGAGTGCTTCACACCGAGATTTTGACCAGGAAATGGCAGCTATTGATACTTTTCATCGTCGGAGAGTGGACGGTATCTTAGTAGCTGACTCACGAATTAGTAAACAGCATACTAAACAACTCACACAAATTGCTGTGCCAACAGTTCTGATTAATAGCCAGACCGAAGATCAATCCGAAATATTTCACTCAGTAGCAATAGACGATCGCTTAGGTGCTAAATTAGCTACAGAGCATCTAATTAGTCTAGGACACACCGCTATTGGTTATCTGGGTGTGAGCGATCGCAGCAGGTCAAATAAACAGCGCCTAGAAGGATATCAAATGGCCCTTGCAGAAGCTGGTATCCCACAAAATCCTGATTGGGTTTCAATTAGCTATGAATATGATACCAGAAAAAGCGATGTTGCCACTGGACAAAATATGCTATCTAAATTATTAACTGCGGAAGTAACAGGCATTTTTTGTTACAACGATATGGTAGCAGTTGGTGCTTTGTTAGCCTGTCAAGAACTAGGTATTTTAGTACCGCGAAATTTAAGTCTCATCGGATTCGATGGTATTGCTTTGGGCTGTTACGTTACGCCGGCACTGACCACAGTTAGCCAGCCAATGTTAGAAATTGGTGGCTATGCTATGCAAATGTTACTCGATTTAATAGAAGAAAAAACTGTAGAAAACCGCGTTTTATCTCCTTTTCTAGTACAGCGTGGTAGTACTGCACCATTATTAACAATTTAAAACTCAAAATGACGTTCTTGATCAGACGCTGCGCGTAAAGCACACTCGCTAACAAAATTTAAAATTGAAGACAACTTATGTCGGAGATTTTAACCAAACAAAAATTATGTTAACCAAAAAACCGGGTTTATCTCCCGATCGCTGCTTTTCTCCAGAACCAGTTCAAAGACGATTAGCTCATCAATTTTTTGATAGCATATCTGCGTTACCTTTAGTTTGTCCACACGGACACGTAGATCCAGGTTTGTTAGCTAATCCCGCAGCCCGTTTTGGTTCGCCCACAGAATTATTGATTATTCCTGACCACTACCTTTTGCGGATGCTCTATAGTCGGGGTGTATCTCTGCAAGCTTTGGGCATACCAAGCAATGATGGTTCACCGGAAGAAACCGACCACCGCAAAATCTGGCAATTGTTCGCCGACCATTTTTATCTATTTCAGGGTACTCCGTCCGGGTTGTGGCTGAAAGAGGAACTAACTAACGTCTTTGGGGTGGATGAACCTTTAAATTCTCGCAATGCCGGACGTATTTATGATTATCTAGAAGGTTTGTTAACCTCACCGGAGTTTTCCCCGCGTGCTTTATTCAAACGCTTTAACATCGAACTGCTTTGTACTACCGATGCTGCCAGTGATAACCTAGAGAATCAGCGATCGCTCCACGAAGAAGGTTTCACTCAAATTAGACCAACTTTTCGCCCCGATGCAGTAGTTAATCTGGATGCTCCTGGGTGGCGCGAAAATCTTAGCAAGTTGGAAAGCAGTATCGGTAGAGAAATTAATACTTATGCCAATTTTGTGCAAGCTTTAGAAGAACGTCGAGCTTTCTTTAAAAAAATGGGCGCGACAGCTACCGATCAAGGTGCAGCTACACCTTATACCACACGCCTTTCTTACCAAGAAGCTGAAGCTATCTTCGCGAGAGCATTAGCCGACAAGCTGAATCCAGGTGATGTCGAAAATTTTACCGGTCATATCTTCATGGAAATGGCCCGGATGAGTGTGGAAGATGGGTTAGTGATGCAAATGCATTGTGGTGTGATGCGTAATCATAACCCAGCTTTATTTGAGAAATTTGGCGCTGATAAAGGTGCTGATATTCCCGTAAAAATCGAATGGACTCACAATCTACGCCCATTATTATCAGCTTACGGTAGCGATCGCCGCTTCCATTTAATCATTTTTGGTATGGATGAAAGCACTTATAGCCGCGAAATGGCTCCGTTAGCTGGTCATTATCCCAGTGTATTGCTCGGCCCGCCTTGGTGGTTTCACGACAGCGTAAATGGTATGGAGCGTTATTTCAATCAGGTTATGGAAACTGCGGGTATTTATAATACTGCTGGATTTAATGATGATACGCGGGCTTTTGTTTCGATTCCGGCTCGTCACAATGTCTGGCGACGGGTAGCTTGTAATTGGTTGGCTGGATTGGTCGCACGGGGATTGGTTGAGGAGGAGGAAGGGTATGGTATGGCTCGTGCTTTAGTTTATGACCTTGCTAAGGTTGCTTATAAGTTTGAGGGGAATTGAAACGCAAAGGGGCGCGGAGGGAAGCGCAGAGGTACGCAGAGAATTTTACTAAGTGGGGGAATCATTTTGATTTTAAGTAAACTTTTTAGTTTGAAGGAGCGGGTTGCGGTAGTTACTGGTGGTTCTGGTGTGCTTGGTGGGGCTATGGCAAGGGGTTTGGCTCTGGCTGGAGCGCGAGTGGTGGTTTTGGGTCGCAATGAAGTCAGGGCGGGGGCGGTGGTGGCTGAGATTACTGCTAACGGTGGAGAAAGTATGGCTGTGGTGGCAGATGTTAGCGATCGCTCGCAATTAAAAATCGCTAGGGATGTTATTATACAGCGTTGGGATGAGATAGATATTTTGGTAAATATGGCTGGCGGTAATATTCCGGCTGCCACAATTACTGCTGATGGGAATATTTTTGAGATGCCACATACAGCTTTTGAGGAAGTAGTTAGCCTCAATTTAGTTGGCACTTTACTACCTTGTCAGGTTTTTGGTCAAGCAATGGTGGAAAGAAGTCAACCCCACGGTTGCATTGTGAATATTTCTTCTATGTCTGCCATCCGAGCGATTAGCCGCGTGGTTGGCTACTCAGCTGCAAAAGCGGGGATAGATAACTTCACTCGCTGGTTAGCTGTAGAACTCGCCCAAAAGTATGGTGATGGAATGCGAGTAAATGCGATCGCACCAGGTTTTTTTATTGGCGAACAAAATCGAGATTTACTTTTAAATTCTGATGGTAGTTTGACCGAACGCGGGCAAAAAATTATTGACCATACGCCCGCCGGACGTTTCGGAAAACCGGATGAATTACTCAGCACCTTGATCTGGTTATGTAGTTCTGGTTCTAGTTTTGTTAACGGGGTAGTTGTGCCGGTAGATGGTGGATTTAGTATCTACAGTGGAGTCTAATAATGTATTCACTGGCTGTAAATAATGGGACGCTTTCAGATGAGCAAGTTTCGGCGCTAGTTCATCAAGCTTTAGCAGACCGTAAGTTAGATGGACAGCGCATTTTGGTGTTAATTCCAGATAGTACCCGCACTGCTCCCATCCCGCAAATGTTTCGATTGCTTCATCAGGAGTTGAATCAAAGAGTTGCATCTTTGGATTTTTTAATTGCTCTAGGTACACATAATCCGATGAGCGAAGAACAAATCAATCACTTGGTAGGAGTGACACCAGAGGAGCGAGAAACAACTTTTAAAAAAGTTCGCATCTTTAACCATCTTTGGAACGAGCCAGATACCTTTATTTCTTGTGGAATAATTTCGGCAGATGAGATAGCAGAAATTAGCGGTGGAATGCTACATCAATCAGTTGATGTGCGTATTAATAAGCTAGTTACAGAATACGATTTAATCGTGATTTGTGGCCCAGTTTTTCCCCACGAAGTTGTCGGTTTCTCTGGGGGAAATAAATATTTTTTTCCTGGTATTGGTGGTCAAGAAGTAATTAATCTCTCACACTGGTTAGGCGCTTTAATTACTTGTTACGAAATTATTGGCACGCTGGGAATAACACCAGTCCGGCGTTTGATTAATCGAGCCGCTAGCCTGATTTCTACCCCAAAGCTTTGTTTGGCGATGGTGGTTGCACCAAAAACAAATCAGCTAGCTGGACTTTATATAGATCAACCAGAGTCAGCCTGGGAAGACGCTGCCAAATTATCAGCTAAACTACATATTAAATATGTAGCTCGGCCTTTTAAACAAGTGCTTTCAGTCATGCCCCAAATGTATGATGACATTTGGACTGCGGCTAAAGGAATGTACAAGCTAGAGCCAGTAGTAGCTGATGGAGGCGAAGTAATTATATATGCGCCTCATATTACCGAGTTTAGCTATACACACGGCGAAATTTTATCCCAAATTGGTTATCATGTGCGGGATTACTTTCTCAAACAGTGGGATAAATTTCAAGAGTATCCTGCTGGAGTGCTAGCCCATAGTACTCACTTAAAAGGGATGGGTACTTTTGATCCGATAAAAGGAGAACAAGCGCGAATTCGTGTTACTTTAGCTACTAGCATTTCTGCTGAACGCTGTGCTGCTCATAACTTAAATTATCGCGATCCGGCAACTATTCGACCCATTGAATGGGCGAATCGAGAAGATGAAGGCATCTTGCTTGTGCCGAAAGCTGGCGAGATATTATACCGTTTAAGTGACAGTGATTTTCAGGTAACTAAATCATAGACTGCGATCGCAGGTTAATTTTACACTTCGCGCTATTCTTGATCTGATGAAACGTCAGCGAATCAGTTTATAGCAGCGAACAAAAAAGCATGGGTGGGAAATTAATTGTATTTGAAGGGGTGGAAGGCTGTGGCAAAACCAGCCAAATGCAGCTTTGTTCTGAGTGGTTGGAAAGTCTCGGTGTTTCTGTGGTGGTAACTCGCGAACCAGGGGGAACAGAGTTAGGTTTACATCTTCGCCGCTTGTTACTAGAAAAGTCAGAAGACAAGCCAGTTGCAGAGGTGACAGAACTTTTGTTGTATGCTGCTGACCGATCGCAACACGTTGAACAAGAACTCAAACCGCAACTGCAAGCTGGGAAATATATTTTATGCGATCGCTACACTGACTCTACCATTGCCTACCAAGGATATGGTCGTGGTCTGAATATGAGTTTAATCAATCAGCTTAATAATATTGCCACTGGTGGTTTAGAAAGCGACCTAACTATTTGGTTAGATGTCGATGTCGAAGTCGGACTGTCCCGCAAACGGGGAGATGGAATCGGACTAGACAGGATTGAACAGGAGACAATCGCTTTTCATCGGCGCGTTCAGCAAGGATACGCACATTTAGCAGCATCTCATCCCTCACGAATTGCTCGGGTAGATGGCAGCTTGAGTAAAGAAGCTGTACAACAGGTAATTCAAGAAATTTTGCGCGTACATCTGCACTTGGCGAGGTAGGACAAAAATAAACTTTAGAAAAGTTGCTGTACTAAACTCCAACAACTTTTCATTACTTACCTTTTTTTTCATCCAGCGCTTTCTGAATCGCTTCTCTGCAAAACTCAGGAGGATCGTCTTGTGCTTTTACCTCTTCCTTCATTTTTTCGGTGACACGAAAATTAAGATTTTGTGTTAGCGGTTCTTCTCTATCAGACTTAAGTGGTTTTAAATTTTCTGGATTACCTTTAGGGTTAGGCATTGTTGAGAGATGTAAATATAGCTTGAACGATACGTGAACATATAGATAGAGTTTTAAATCGGTGGTGTTCGCGTCTGTCAAAACAGTTCACCACCGATACCACTTTTACAAATGGGTAATTCTATTTTATGTTCACAAGGTCAGAACTCGAAATCAAAACTACTGCTGAGTTGAGAGACTTATGTAGGCGTTATGGGTTAAAGCCTACCGGGAATGGAGGGTACAAGACTAGTTGGATTGTCACCTTGATGGCATTCCCACAGATAGCACTCTCGCAATTAAGGCAAGGAAGAGGGTTAAAATCACCAGGCTTTAGTGTTATTCAATTTCTCGAAGGAGTCGTAGATGAGATGAACTCCCCCACTGATGAACAAGCGGCACTAATTCGGATAACTTTAGAGCGCAAGGCTATGAGCTATCCTGACCGATACGACCAAGAGAGTTTACTAAACTTGCACAAAGCTAAAATGCACCTTGAGATGGCAATTGGGCTGCTAAATCAGTAAATCAGTTTACAAGCCGAAAGTAGTTAGTCCCTAGCAACCTAAAGCTGGGGACTTTTCTATATCCTATATACCCAAAGGGTTTGCTGTCGCTATTAAACCTTATGCTAAAGGGGAAAATGAAAACAACAGCTATGAAATTTGCACAAAATCTCATCCACCGTCAAGGCTTGCTGAAAGTCCTGACTCTAGCTTTCCTTGTATTGGCAGCTGTGATATCCCCCAATGTTTTAGCCAACGAGAGCGAAAAAGCGACATTCAACGGCACAACTACACTCCAAACTATACTCACCAGCAGTCATCGCTCAGAACAGAATCGCCTCCGAGACAAGTACCGCCACCCAGCCGAAACTCTCGAATTCTTCGGTCTGCGCCCAAATATGACGGTGGTTGAATTGTGGCCTGGTACTGGCTGGTATACTGAGATATTAGCCCCATTTCTAGCGTCCAAGGGACAACTCATAGTTACTAACTTTGCCCCTAGCACAAGTAAACCTGCTTTGGCATTGCAAGAAAAACTAGCAGCTAATCCAGAGGTTTTTGGTAAAGTCAAAGTAGCCCAAATCAATCCCCCAAATGAACTTACCCTAGCCCCAGAAAACTCTGTGGATATGGTTGTTACCTTTCGCAATATTCACAACTGGGTAAAAGCTGGCTATGTCGAGCAGGTTTACGCGGCGGCTTACAAAGCACTCAAGCCAGGGGGCATCTTAGGGGTAGAAGAACACCGCGGCCGGAAGGGGATTTCTTTACAAGAAAGTATTAAAACAGGCTATATGTCTGAAGATGGGGTAATTGCTGCTGTGGAAAAGGTAGGCTTCAAATTATTGGGCAAATCAGAGATTAATGCCAACCCAAAAGATACCAAGGACTATCCGGGCGGAGTTTGGACACTACCTCCAACTTTGAGCCAAGGTGAAAAAGACAGGCAACGCTTCCTCACTATTGGAGAGAGCGATCGCATGACCCTCAAGTTTATCAAACCTAAAGCCTCTTAAGAGGTAAATGATATCATGTCCGGTTAAAGACTTATCATTTAGACCGCAGGGGGCAGGTGGTCACTGAATCTCGACTTCGCTCGATTTCCGCGTAGCCGAAATGAGCCGAAGTGGGGCAGGGGGAAAGGGGCTTTTGCGCTTTTTGCACAGATGCGGGAATTATAACTAATTAGGCGGACATGATATGACTCATTCTCATACAAAGTATCGGAACGAGAGAAATAGCATTGTCAGCCGATGCAATGCCATTGCAGGTTAAGAAACTTGTGTGTACATCGTAGCGTAGAGAAGAAAGGAAAGCACAGGAGCGATCGCGTGAGAATTATTGGCGCTGATCTAGCAAGACATCAAAATGTTTAACCTTAGTTTCGGGTTTAATCAGATACTGGTTATCTTTGGGCAAAGGGTGTACTTGTTCTATGTCATTGCCAGCAAAGGCACGAATAGCATCCCTGGAATTCCAATAAGAGATGACAGTAAACTCTGTAGTTGTGCCATTAGTACGACGAAATACTTGCACTCCTAAATTCCCAGGAATCGATTGAATTTTCTTGACTCCAGCTTCAGTTAAATATTTATAATATTCGTCTGCTTTATTCGTGAGTGTTTGACCATGCCAAATACGTGCAACTACTGTTTTGGTTTGGGTAGTGCTGCCATTAATTTTAGATGGAACTGCGTTAGGCTCAGTCTGTGCAACTGCTAAAAAGGGTAAGGAACCAAGTAATAGCGCGGCTCCAAAAAGTATGCCGAAAATTTTTTCTCTTCTCATTGCGAATCTTGTGCTAAAGTTAGCAAATTTTAGCGATGATATTTTTTTATAACATGATTGTCAGACTCACAAAATAGAATACTAGATATTGGCTATGGTGGCAAAGTAGATTTAATCGAGTCGGAATATTTGCTTTACGGCGTTGCTGATTGCGGTATGAAAAATAATTTTGCGTTATTTCAAAATCCTTGTAGAGACGTTGCAATTGCTAGTCTCTACATCCAAATTCATACCTCGATTCAGCAACACCTGCTTTGCCACCTGATGCGCGATCGCTCCTTGCCAACGCAATCCCAAATTTAGCTTTAGCCTTTGAAAAGAATATCGTACAGTGAGAGTAAAACCTCCACCACAATCAAAATCACCACATACCACTCTACTCGCTGACTACTGCTATGCTGCATGAACTCCAGCACCGTTTGGGCGGTTTGGGCAATTAGTTCTAGTTTACGTTCCAGGGCATGGTGACGCTCACGGATTTCGTATTCATCTTCCAAGCGCAGATATAAGTTTTCTAGCTGTGGAGATTCCCAGAGTAACTCCGGCTTATCGATAATTTCTACTTGACCTACAATCTTATGTTGAACTAATAGGGTAGTCCCAAGTTGACGTAGTAATTCCCGGCTTTGTTGTCTACTCCTGTTTTCACGCTGGAGACTAGCTGCAAACGGTTCAATTTGATCGAATACAGTCGCTAGGCTGGTTTCATAGTGAGACAGTACAACACTCTTGGCGAGAATATCAGCCACTATTTGTAAGCGTTCTATACTCAATTCATGCAGTAAAATTTTTCCTTCCTTAGCTCGTTCACTCTCTGTAATATTGAGATGGACTTCCACCTCTTCTGTTTCCGGATCGGCAAAAGGGCCACTAATTCGAGAGGATAAGTTGGTCAAAAAGGCTACCTTTTCTACAGGCTCAAGGTTAAACAGCACAACTGCACCATAGCCCAGAAGTACTGCGTACCCTTCCTCACCGACTCTAACCAGTACTGGCATACTCGCCAAGCAAACGTAATTCTCCAGGGTCTGTAAGTTAATACCTTTACCAAGGAATAGGGCCTGCGCTTTAAATCTATCTTTGTCATTAAAAAGGAGTTTTTGCATTGTTGCCCGGAAGGTATATTCTGCTTGCTTTACTGCTCTGGTAGCGATAGTAATTGATGCCTGTTGTCGGAGATAATTACAATCTCAGCTTACCATTTCGTCTTTCCCCTATACCCCATACCCTGTTTTTGCTACTCTTGCGTTCTGAAGAAATTACAGTGCTTTTCAAGTAATTGAACTACACTACTCGCCACCCTCTCCAAAATTGTTAGAGTGAAGAAAGTTATGAGGACGCAAATTATGACTGACAAAAATCGTTCTCAATGGGACTTAGGCAGGTTTATCGAAACCCTGACTTACTTTGAGGTAATTCCTTTCCTTAACTGGGTACAGCAATTAATCCAAGGTCGTCCTAAGGATAATCAATATAGACCCAACGGAGGAAGAAATGTGGGTGTAATATTAGTAGCAGGTGCAACAGGTGGTGTCGGTAAACGAGTAGTGCAGCGATCGCGTAAACTAGGTTATAAAGTTCGCGCCCTGGTTCGAGATATTGACAAAGCGCGGTCAATTCTTGGTAATGATATCGATTTAGTAGTTGCGGATATCACGCAACCAGAAACTTTAACTCCTTTAGTTATGGCTGATATCCAAGCTGTAATTTGTTGTACAGCAGTGCGTGTACAACCAGTAGAGGGAGACACAGCAGATAGAGCCAAATATTATCAAGGTGTTAAATTTTACCAACCAGAAATTGTGGGCGACACTCCCGAAAATGTAGAATATCAAGGAGTCAAAAACTTAGTTCAAGCTGCGGCAAAATATTTACCCCAAGCAAACGAAAAACTAATATTTGATTTCACCAAGCCATCAGCAGAATTAAAAGATAACTGGGGGGCGTTGGATGATGTTGTCATGGGTGGCGTGAGTGCCAGTAATATCCAATTAATAGAAAATACAGCTTTATTTGCAGGTAATGTATCCACTGCTAACTCTGGCGGATTTGCTTCTGTCAGAACGAAGAATTTTGATCCACCCTTCAATTTATCTGGTTACGAAGGTGTGAAATTGCGCGTCAAAGGTGACGGTCAGCGTTATAAAATCTTTCTGCGGACAGATATAACATGGGATGGTATTGGCTACAGCTATTCTTTCGATACCGTAGCTAATACTTGGATAGATATTCAGGTTCCCTTTGCCGATTTGATTCCCGTCTTTCGGGCAAAAATTGTCAAAGATGCGCCGCCACTTGAGCAAAGTAGAATTTGCTCATTCCAACTGATGTTGAGCAAATTTGAACATGATGGCGCTTTAAATCCCAAATTTTCTCCAGGTGGTTTTGCTTTTCAGTTGGAATCAATTAAAGCTTATGGCGGCACAATTTTCCCACAATTTATTCTCGTTAGTTCAGCAGGTGTGACTCGTCCCGGTCGCCCTGGCATTAATTTAGATGAAGAACCGCCAGCAGTGAAATTAAATGACCAATTGGGAGGAATTTTAACTTGGAAGTTGAAGGGAGAAGATAGTTTAAGAGAAAGCGGAATTGCTTATACAATTATTAGACCTTGTGCTTTAACTGAAGACATAAGTGGTAAGGAATTAATATTTGAGCAAGGTGACAATATTAGAGGCAAAGTTAGCCGTGAGGATGTAGCAGAACTTTGTGTACAAGCGCTAAAACTAGGAAAAGCGTCTAACATCACATTTGAGGTGAAACAGGGAGAAAATACTGTCAACTCTATCGATTGGCAGAAGTTATTTTCTGATTTAGTAAAGGATAAATAAGTGAAGTGACTACAGACTTATACTCTGTAGCCATTCCAACACATCCTGTCTAAATAGACTGTTATGAAAAAAATCCGAGTGCTAATATTTGCGGGGATTTTAGCAACAATTATCTGGGGTGGATTATTTGGAAACACTGCTTCATCGCAACAAGTGGAGTCCCGCATCTACAACTTAGAAGCGGACTTAAATCGTGTTGAGTCGCGGTTAAATCAGATAGAGTCTCAGTTAGGTAAAACCCGCCAGTCTCCATCTTCAAGAACAACACTTACCTCACGACAGCCAGCTGGTTCTAGAGGCAATTTATCACAGCAAGATCCGATGTTTGATCGGCTTGCGACTTTGGTAATTGAATTGAAGCAACAAGTCAATAAATTAGAGGAGCGAGTTGCTAAATTAGAATCACGCTAAATATTTAATTTGCGTACAATATAGGACTCATATTTGATTTCTGAAAAAATTCAGTACAACTCAAAGAGACTTCTTGCCTATTGCCTATTGCCTATTGCCTCTTCCCTCTTCCCTCTTCCCTCTTCCCTCTTTTTATCTGTAGTAACATTTGTCAATCCAAATTCGCATTTCTTCTTCTGAACCAAAACAGACAGAACGTCCTGTGATTGGATCGTAGGCGTGCCAACAAGAAGTGTTACCACGATAGTCTGATTCGTGCCACACTTGCAGGTCAGAACCACTAGTCATCCAGATGACAAAATGTTGCCAATATTTTCGTAAATTTAACAGAAAATTAAATTTATTCATAGTGAAAGCACCTGCTAAATGATGAACTATTACTTTTACTTTCACGTAATAATTTCCAACTGAGAAGGTACAGTTTTGGCCGATTTAATCTAGTACAGTTAAGCTCTATCCCAACTGGTATAGTAAAAAAACTCTCAACTGTACTAGGTAAACTTGGTAAAAATAGTTTATATTGCCAGTATTGATGATTTTTTAGTCATTGACGAGTGCGCCAAAATGAAAATTTTGTTAGAAAGACAGTCACACAAACCGATTTATTTGCAGATCCGCGATGCCTACGGCGAGCTACGCTAACGCATCAGTCGGCTAATTAAATCTGGCGCACTCAAAAGTGGCGATCGCCTCCCTTCTATCCGCTCTCTGGCTGAGAGTTTACAAGTTAACAAACTCACAATTATTGAAGCATATAACGTTTTAGAAGCAGATGGAATTGTTTCTGCTCGTCAAGGTTCAGGATATTTTGTCAGCAGCGTTTCTCTCAAGAGTGCCAACCTAGAATCTAAATTTGCTCCAGCCCAAAATGTCATAATTACAAAACCAGGAAAGTGTTCTTTTTATGATATGTATACTCCACTGGTGCAAGCACAAACGGAGCCAGGAATAATTAATTTTGGCTACGGTTATCCTCGTCCCCCAAAAGATATCAACCTCATTGCTAGACGAGCGCTAAGACAAGATGATGCTGATATTTTCTTTCCCCACGAGATGCCTCAAGGACAATTAACTCTGTGCAGACAAATTGCCCAGATGCTAGTACAGCAAGGATTAGAGGTTTTTCCAGAAGATTTAATTATTACTAATGGCTCTCAGCAAGGGTTGTCATTAGCGATGAATTATTATGTACAACCTGGCGATTGGGTGATTGTCGAAGCTCCCACCTATTATGGTGCAATATCTATCTTAGAAAACTTAGGAGCTAAGATTATTGGTATTCCTATGACTGCGGAGGGAATGAATTTAGATTTATTAGAGCAATATCTACACAGCCACCGTCCAAAGTTAATTTATACCATTAGTACTTTTCATAATCCAACTGGATTGACGACAACACAAGCTCATCGTCAGCAATTATTAGCATTAGCGGAAAAGTATGAGTGCCCAATTTTAGAAGATAATGCTTATGAAGGAATAAATTTCGATGCTGTGCCAGCGCCAATTAAGGCTTTAGATAAAAATAATTTGGTGACTTACTTAAGCACCTTTTCTAAAACTTTAATGCCTGGTTTACGAGTGGGCTATATGGTAGTTACAGGTAAGCATTATCAAGCAATTATTGAGCGAAAATTGCTCCATGATTTGCATACATCCAGTATTTCGCAAACAATAGTTAGCGAATATCTCGCTTCAGGACATTATCGCCGTCACCTCAACCGACTTCGCACAGATAATTTGCAAAGTCGTAATACTATGCTGCAAGCTTTAGAGCGTTATTTTCCTGAAGAAATCCGGTGGACAGTTCCCACAGGCGGATTATTTCTCTGGGTACAGTTACCAGATGATATTCCGATTGGGACAATTCGTAAGGAAGCCTTTGCACAAAATGTCTATCTGGCGTGCGGTTCAGCATTTTTCCCCGATAAACAGGGTTATCCAGCAATGCGTCTAACTTTCTGTCTCCCGCCAGAGGAGATTGAGCAAGGTATTTCGATTGTGGGTAAGTTGTTGAAAAAGTATATTTCCAAAGGATGTGTTGATACAGAGCGGTTTGTCGTCAAACATCGCATATCTAATTATCAACCACTTGTTCACAGTTTGTAGCGACTGTTTTAAAAGTCAAGCGTGGGCGTAGCCTACACACCTCTGTGCTTGATTGCGGTGCGACAAAGTTTGGAGGCATTGCTGATTGCGGTATGAAAAATAATTTTGGGTTATTTCAAAATCTTTATAGAGACGTTGCAATGCAACGTCTCTACATCCAGATTCATACCTCGATTCAGCAACACCAGTTTGAAGTACCTCAAAACGACTTTGAAGTACCTCAAAACGACTTTGAAGTACTTCAAAACGACTTTGAAGTACCTCAAAACGACTTTGAAGTACCTCAAAACGACTTTGAAGTACTTCAAAACGACTTTGGAGTACCTCAAAACGACTTTGAAGTACCTCAAAACGACTTTGAAGTACCTCAAAACGATTTTGAAGTACCTCAAAACGACTTTGGAGTACTTACTCAAATTCTTTGAGGGATGATAATATAGCCACTGGTGCGATCGCCTAATACTAAGTTACGTTCTTCTCCCCAATACCACCAGTATGCAGCAACGTAAGCGCAAATTAGGCTATCTAGTTTATCTTCGGTTGCTTTGAGGGCTGCGCCTGTGGTGGGAATTTCGGAAGTAAACGAACCGCAGAGGCGCAGAGGACGCAGAGGAGGAGAAAGAGAGGGGAGGATATCGAAAAGATAGTTTTGGAGTTTGATTAGTTCTAGGCGGCGGTCAGTGAGTCGTCCTTTTTTGTATTTGAGGATGCGTTCTAAGTTGAATAGGTTAACGATTGCTGGGTGGGGAAAGACTTCTATTTGATATCTGCTGAGTTTTTGCGGTTCTATGGTGGGGGCGTGTGCAAAACCGCGTGATTCTAATTCTAAGCCAAAGTTGATTGTGCGATCGGCGAAGGGTAGGTTTTGATTAGCTGGGTAGCATCCAGCATGATATTTACCAAAGTACTTGTGACTGAGTTTGTCGGGGAGGCGACTCCCGGTAGCGTTGGGTATGAGGGTAGGTGCATCTACGGCGATGATGGCTGGTTCATCTGGTTGTATGCTTTGATCAATCCAGGTGAGAATGTCTGCAATCGCTTCTTTGCGGTCTAAATCAAGTAGTTGCAGTTGTCCATCTATCCATTCTAAGCAGCACAGTCCACTTGGTTGCGATCGCCAGCCTAAATCAATGCCAATAAATTTCATTGGTATAACACGAATTTGCGATTATTTTCGCATTTTAGAGTCACCATTTACCTAAATTTACTTGCTAAAAATCGTGAGAAATAATCTTATAATCTTAAGCAGCTTGTCTTAATTTATTTTATCTGACAATAAGTTAATCAAGATTATTCCAATGAAAATTTTATTTTTACATCCCAATTTTCCCTCGCAATTTCGTAATCTGGCAATAGTTTTAGGTAAAGATCCTAATTGCCAAGTCGTCTTTGGGACAAATCGTCGGGAAGGAGAAATCCCTGGCGTTTTTAAAGCTATTTACACTCCTTCTCGTGAAGCAGCTCCCCAAACTCATCACTACGTTCGCAACCTCGAAAATGCTGTTCTGACTGCTCAGGCTGTCTATCGCGTGGCTGAAAAATTAAAAGCTGAGGGTTTCGTTCCAGATATAGTTTATGGTCATTCTGGTTGGGGGCCAACTTTATTTATGAAAGATGTTTACCCCAAAGCAGAATTATTATGTTATTTTGAGTGGTTTTATCATGCTCACGGTTCGGATGCAGATTTTGATCCCAATGAACCTCTAAATGCTGATGATGAATGCCGCATCCGCGTCAAAAATGCGCCAATTTTGACTGATTTATATAGCTGCGATCGCGGTCTTTCTCCGACGAATTGGCAACGCCAGCAGTTTCCCAAAGAATATCATAGCAAACTCACTGTAATTCATGATGGTGTTGATACCAATTATTTTGTTCCTAAACCAGGCGCAAAGTTAGTTTTGCCAAGAATAAATCTTGATCTTTCCCATGTGGAAGAGTTGGTAACTTATGTGGGACGAGGGATGGAACCTTATAGAGGTTTTCCGCAGTTTATGGAAACAGTAGCCCTAATTCAGCAGCGAAGACCTAAGTGCCATGTAGTAGTTGTAGGAGAAGATCGAGTCGCTTATGGTAAAAATCTCCCCGATGGTAAGACTTATAAACAATTAATGTTAGAAAAATTATCTTTGGATTTATCGAGGCTGCACTTTACAGATAGGCTTCCTTATCATGAGTACCTTCAGGTTTTACAAGCTTCTTCTGCTCATGTTTATTTAACCCGTCCTTTTGTATTATCCTGGTCAATGTTAGAAGTTATGTCAGCAGGATGTTTATTAATAGCTTCTAAAACTCAGCCAGTATTAGAAGTTGTCCAAGATGGAGTAAATGGACTGCTAGTAGATTTCTTTTCTCCCCAGAATATTGCTAATAGAATTGAAGAGGCGTTGAATAATCCTCAAGAGATGCAAGCAATTCGTGCAAATGCGCGAGAGACAATTCTGAAGCGTTATGATTTGGCAAAATTGTTACCACAGCATTTGCAATGGATGTTTGCTGGTAAAGATTCTAATAGTTTGAAAAAGCGCCCAAGTTCTAAAGGATTTGGCAAAAATTAAGTAAATTTGTCATTAGTCATTAGCCTCTTGCATAAATATTTTTGGAATCAAGTAAAGGTACAAATAAAACTCTGAAAACAACGGTTTTGTCAAGAGTGTATTCATGTTTCGTTATTGTTTAATGACTAATGACTAATAAATACCAAAACGATATTTGAAATGCGAATTATTTTTACCATTGCCCATTTTTTCAAACCTAGCAATGAAGGTCGTCATGCTTCTCAACGCAAAGACCCACAACCCCGCTTACAGGCGTTAGCTAAAAGTATTACCGCTTTACACCAATTATTTGGTAAATCTCAAAGTATCATCAACATTGCTCAACGACTAGCTTTCCCTGCTAATCAACCGCAGTCTCACGAACTAGATATTGTCATTTGTACCACTAAAGATAATCATTTACTGAATCAACTTCCCTTAGCATCCAATTTATATAGACATCATTCTAGCAATGTAGAACCTCTACTTTTGGGGTTTGAGTGCCAAGCTGTTCTGCAAAGTTGTCTCGGTCAGTATGATTACTACTGCTTTCTTGAAGATGACTTAATTATCCACGATCCTTGGTTTTTTATAAAATTAACCTGGTTTACCCAACAAGCAGGTGATTTAAATTTACTCCAACCAAATCGTTATGAAGTCTCCCCCAACGGTTTAGTTCACAAAGCTTATATTGATGGAGATTTGGCTTTACGGGTAACTGCTCCTTTTCAAAATGTGCAGGAGCAACAGGAACTAAAAGGTACAATTATGAATACATCAATTACCTTTTGTCGTGCCCTCAATCCTCATGCAGGCTGTTACTTTTTAAATGCAAATCAAATGGCTCACTGGGCTAATCAAACCTATTTTCTCAACCGTGATATTAGTTTTGTTGGCCCTCTAGAAAGTGCTGCCACTTTAGGAATTATGAAGACATTCCGAATTTATAAAACCTCGCCGGAGCAAGCAAGTTTTTTAGAAATTCAGCACTTTGGAACTGGATTTCTGGGGCTTATTGGAGGACAGGTGAGTTTGGCAGAAAGGTAAATCGAATTTAAGAATTTTGGCGTTGCATATTTGCGGGATGTTTTTTAATTTTTGCGAATTCATAAACCTAATTCCTTCGCGCACTTTGCATCTTCGCGGTTCAATAATTCATTCCTGTTTTATGCAACGCCAGGTTTTGAATACATCCTTTACCCACAGGACTTACGCAACTGGCACAGCGTGATCGCTATTTTATAGTATTTATGTACTATATAAAGTGGCTGACCCATA
>NZ_JAVRBY020000077.1:0-29891 GCF_034531035.1 Nostoc sp. DedQUE02
TCTTCGTAGGTCATCAATGCTACCCAACTCTAACCTACTTGTCCCACGCATCTGGGACTTTTGCAAGAGGTCTAATGACCACCGCACAGTTGTGAATGGCATTCTTTGGATACTGAGAACCAGGGCACCGTGGCGAGACATGCCAGAAGGTTATGGAAAGTGGCAGACTGTAGCCACAAGGTTTTATCGATGGCAAAAAACCGGAGTCTGGAACCAAATTTTACAATTCATCCCTCTATTATGCAACGCCGAATTTTTACGTCAAGCCGTAGACCGCAACTATGGTGTAGCCTGCGAAGTTTGTTTACCATCTGGCTAATTTTGGTTGTTTTTTGGAGCTTATAAATAAGCTAATCTTATCACTGAGCTTGGGCAATCAGCTTTGTCACATTCCCCAAAAAACGGTATCGCACACTATTATTTTTTAGCGATCGCAAAACTTTTCGGTCTACTGACAGTTGTTACCTCCCTTCCCCTTCTCCTTCAATAACGCCGCATCTCGTTAAGGAACTTGTTCTGATATTGCAAAAATTCTTGGTGTGCTTCCTGAGAACGACGTTTATGATCTACATGGATATCCTTCCGCAAATTCTCAAGTTCTTTAATCCGATTTTCTTGATCCTTAAGAAACTTGCGTTGATATCTGAGATACTCGCTGTGCCATTCTTGAAAGCGTCGTTCACCATCCCGCACCAACATCTGGCGATAATGTTCGTGAGCCAGTAAATGCGAAGGAACGTTAGAAAGATCTGCCATGATTAGAAACCTCAAAAAAGGGGAAGGGGAAGGCGGAAGGCGGAAGGGGATAGGGAGCAGAGGAGATGGGGGAAACAAGCTAATTTAAATACAGTTTTTTCCCTCTACCTCTTCCCCTTCCTTCTACAGCCGTTTCCATTGCTTGATTAACCATTGCCTACGGGCTTCACTAGCTAGCATTTTTGCTGTAGCACCAATAGCACGAGCGCGATCGCTACTAGATAAATCCAAACCGCTTAAGGTTTGGCAAGCCCGAAAATTAGAAATCATTGCACCTGTGCGAATTTGGCGCATGGTGCGAATCTGGATCACCGCTTTACCTCCCGACGTTTAGCAATCAATTTGCCTACTGCTGTTAGTTCTTGAAACAGTTCCTCTAAAATCAACTTTGACTCACTTAAAGGGAGTTTAGAACGAGAAAGCAAGACATCCTTACAGATATCTTGAAAGTCGTCGCTATTGACATTGATAGGAACATTCTGGTTGTTACAGACTTTAGCGACAATTAAACAAGCCCGCAAACCGGAAGCCTTGTCATTTTTTGTCCGCTCTTGAAACTGCTTGACTAAATGGACAACACTTAGCGCATCCTTACGAGCCAACCCTGCTTTTTGGACAACTATCTCCAGTTGGGTTGTTTCGTCTGGTTCGGGAATATCTATCGTTACTAAACGATCCATGAGTGCATCTTGCGTGCCGTGTACCCCGCAATACTCCTCTGGATTGGAGGTAAAGATTGCCCGAAACTCAGGATGAACGCGAATATATTCCTGGCGATTAGCAGCTGCTGGCAATACTAACAGCTTTTCCTCCAACGCCGAAAGCAAGACGTTATTCACCTCAGGACGAGAACGATTAAATTCATCATAAATAAGGGTGAAACCTTCGCGGCAAGCTGTAGTTAGGCGTGAATCAACCCAGGATTCACGTAATTCATCCTCCATCTTGACGACGTTATGAATGTAGTTATCTATAACCTTCTTACGGCTGTAACCCCGTTGATTGCCGATTAAATCGGAGGATTTATATTCATCATCTCCAAACACTAATAAAATAGGACGCTCTAGCATATTCGCTAGATGTACTGCTAATGTGGTTTTACCTGTACCAGCAGGGCCGCGTAGGTGAATGGAAAAGCCTGTGTGTAGATAACGTAAAGCACGCTTCGTCAAATGATTAACTTTCGGCGTTTCGATGAAATTTTGTGAGTTAACTTGGAGAACTGTAGCCACAATTATCTCCAATCAAGATTACTGGAGTTTACTCCGGGAGTTAGAGCGTTTGCTTGGAGATTGTCAAATGAGGGTGCTGTTCCCCAAACGTAATCTTGCAAAGCAGCGACAAAAGCGGCTCGTTCTTGAGCTTGTTCTGTCCAAGTTTGCTGTTGCTGCGATCGCGTTTCTTCCAAAAAGGCAGCCACCTCGGCTTGCAAGGTAGTATGGAAGTTATTTAACGATTCGCGCATGACAGCAGACATAGCAGCGCGATCGGCAGTGGTATTATGCAGAAATTCTGCTGTTTGAGCCGCTAAGTTTTGGCAAAACTCTTCCAGCCAAGCTCGTTGATACTGATGCAAAGCTGCCATTTCTGCCTGAAATTGCTGACGAGTTTCCAGCACATGTTGTTGACGTAAACGAACTTCTTGTTCGCGTTGCTGCCGTGCAGCGTACCATTGTTCTCTAAGAGACACAACTTAAACTCCTTTCCGTTGTACTACATAAAAAATCACGGCGTTGCTGATTGCGGTATGAAAAATAATTTTGCGTTATTTTAAAATCCTTGTAGAGACGTTGCATTTGCTAGTCTCTACATCTATTTAGCAACACCAAAATCACAAATTAGCTTCTAACTATTACTTTTGAGCGGTATTGCTGAAAATGCCTGCTACTGTGGTTTGGCAACAGGCAGATTAGCTAAGGGTATATCAAAAGGGCAATAACCTGATTTAAGCAGCTGGTACAGCAGCTTGAGCAGTCAAACCAACAGCTTCAGCATATTTTAAATATGTTTCTACTGATGCAATTACTATCCGTGCTTCTATTGCTAGGAGTTCGATCCCAACTAAGGATACCCGTACCCATAAATCAATGACAACACCCTTATCAAGAATACGATCGATTACCTCTGCTAAACTCGAAGACGAGTTCACTTTTTCAACGGCCATGATAGATTACTCCATAATTTTGATCAATCAAATCCTTTAAAAACCTGTTGCTGAGGTAGTCTACAAAACATACCTCAGTTTTATCTGGCAAGAAGTTTTACCAGATTTAATGGCAGGTTTTTCTTCAGATATTTACAAATTGAGCAGTGTTTATTACTCGTAGTTATTATTGCGTAAATAATTCCAAATCACAATGTAATTTTTTTTTACTTAAACCTCATCCATTTTAACAACTGAAATTTCTTAAAAAAGATCCAAAAAATAAAATTTTCTTGCCCACTGACTCTTAAGGCTCGTAAATTACAATTATACATCTAATTTACTACAACAATATTTTATTTATTGGAATTGCTAAAATTTCCTCTGGGTTCTGTAGTTGTTCTGCCAAAGCGAGATCATCAGATAAGCTGTAATAATTTTATTAAATTGAAAAGTAAGAAAAGTAGGAAAAGTAAGAAAAGTAGGAAAAGTAAGAAAAGTAAGAAAATAATATATTTAAGATTAACTAGGTTGGCATGATAAAACCAAACTATCTAAATCAAGATGAAATAGGCTGAAACTCCTTTCATAACTGCTTTTCAGCCCTTCTTTATTTCTTAATTTTAATTACAATATTTCAGGCATACCTACTTATATATTTTTGAAAATTTCCAGTTTTTAAGATGAATAATTTTTAATATATTTCTCAAGATAGATAAGATTTAATATCTTTTTCTCATAGAGTATGATATGTTCATTTTATTGCTAGCAACTTGTTCGATTTGAAGTGAAAGTGCTTGAATAAATAGATGAATTAACTATTTGCACAACTTCATTCCAAAAAATTTTGCCTACTATTTGGGTTTTGCTCTTTTACACATTGAAATTCATAAAGCTTTGCAAATATGAAATTCTTCGATTTTATCCATAAGAAAAAAAGGGAAAAAAGCATGAATAAACAAGTAAGCTCTATACCTACTGTTGATTTGGTTATCGTCATCGATACTAGTCCTTCGATGAAAGATGAAGCGCAGGCTCTAAGTGATGCTGCTATGAGTGCGATCGCATCTGCTAAATCTAATTGCCCAACAGAATTAAGAGTAGTTTGGTTAGGGATAGAAGGTATTTGGAAAGGGACAAATTTTGACCAAACTATCAGAGGTTATGTTACTCAAAAGTCTAAGGTATCTGAATCCAAACTTCGGGGTAGAAAAAGAGGAGAACTAAAGTCCGCAGGAGCACAAGAAGATGCAGCTCGTGCCATTGAAGATATCTCAGAATACTTTGATTGGCGCGAAGGTGCAGCACGAGCGATCTTTTATCTCGGCGATGAAGCACTCGAAGGCGGTGGAGATAAAACAGAGCAAAAGGATATTACGGCGGCTGATTTGGCTATCCAAAAAGCCAAAACAGCAGAAGTTACCGTTCACACCTATTTTGGAACGTCTAAAAGCAAGCATCAAGAAGGTATCAAAACCGAATACAGCAGAGTTGCAACCTCAACAGGTGGACAATCTTTTACAGATAAAGACGCTATCAGTGGTTTTAGTGCAGTTTTAGAAAAAGTTATCTGTGGTAGTCGCACATCTAAAACAATTAAGCTCAAACCAGGAGCAGTTTATATTCAAGATTGTGTCTCTAATGAATTAAGCAAACTTTATACCCTAGATTTAGTTACAGGTAAAGCTACCTTTATTAGTGAGATAGTGACAGAAGTTTCTGACATTGCTTTTGTCGGTTCTCAACTATATGGACTCGATCGAGACAAGAATAAGACCAGACTAGTTAAAATTGATCTCAATTCAGGTGATGCTACTGTAGTTGGTGATATTGGTTTTGCTACATCTGGTTTAACATATAATCGCCAGTGTCATACCCTTTACGCCACAACTACTAAACAACTGATTACTATTAATCTTGAAACAGGTAAAGGTACACCAGTAGTAACAGTAGCTGATAAAAACTACAACTGTGGTGAAGTTGCCTTTGATGTTGATGGCAAAGCTTATATCACCTTAATTGGTTACGACAAGAAGAAAGTATTAGCAAGCTGCAATCTCGATACAGGTGAAGTCAAAATTCTTGGCGATATTGGCTTTGCCGATATTGCAAGTATGGAGTTTGTTGGTGATATTCTCTATGGCGTAACTGGCAACTTCTTTAAGTTAGGTAAAGACGGTCAATTAATCCGTATTGATACTACCACGGGTATTGGAACTTTAGTTGCCATAACCGATCCCATCGGTCGTTGGGCAGGCATCACTATTTATGAACCAGCTACGGCAGTAGTAACAAAAATCACTTCAGAAGTAAACTCAAACGGAAAATCCCAAGAGACAAAATCTCAAGAAATTAAAGTTATCAAGGAAGAAAACATGAGTCTTTTAACCATCGATACTAAAAACAATTGTTACGTTATCACCCCCGAGCAAATGAATAATCTGCAACAAAATGTTGCAACTTCCTTTACTTTCGAGAAAGGTACTTTTGATATCAAAATTAGTGGTGGTCGCTACAGCTATGCCCAGAGTAAAACAGAAGGTGAACCTTTTGTTTTACTGTGGATATATGGGGCTGATGGTAGTACATTTATCAACAAAAACACAGGTTTTGAAGTAGGTGCAACCTGGACAACTTTAAATGGATATAATGATAATCTGAAGTTAGAAGTCAAAAAGAAAACAGTTCTGAACGCTTTGTTTTTTGATGTCAACAATGCTGATAACAACGGAGCTATTAATCTTTCTATTACTAGTAGTAAGCCATTTTTCAATTCTCAAACATTAACAGTAGACAGCAAACGTAATTGTTATGTACTGGATGAAGCAAACTTATCTAGTCTGAAACAATCTGGTTCCAATTTAATTGAATTAACGCCGGGAAATTATAAGATCAAAATTCGTGAAGGTAATGCCAGCTATTGGTCAGATAACAAGAAATTTAACATAGAACCTTGGGCTTTAATTTGGGCCAAAGGCGGAAAATTTATTACAAAAATCACTGGTATTGAAGTTGAAGAAACTTGGTTATCATTGAATGGTCTGAAAGATGAAGTAGTTTTAGAGGTTAAAGAAAAAACTACTTTATCAGGTTTATTTATTGACACCTACAAAGAAGATAACGAAGGACAAATTATTCTGGCAATAGAGCCAGTGAGTGCAACTGAACTGACCCAGAAGTATAAAAAGCAGGAAAATAAGGTAACTGTTACAACAGGATCTGTTACAAACATTACAACAGAGTCCATAACAAATGGTACAACCGAAACTGTTACAAATATTCAAGGCTTAGGTGGCTCTGTGAGTCGTGAAGCGGTAGGTGCGAACGGCTCGAGCGAAACTGTTACAAATATTCAAGGCTCAGGTGGATCTGTGAGTCGTGAAGCAGTAGGCGCGAACAGCTCGGTAGACTTTACCTTTCGTTTTAATGAAGACGAGTTTAAGAAGAAGTGGGAGGAGCAGTTACAGCAGATTGATGCATCTATTAATGTGATAGATGAAGCTGATGTGACGCTGGAGGCTAAGTATTGGGATCAGCTCGAAACTTGGTTGCTGAAGAACTACGAGAAGCACTTTAAGAATTTGGCTGTAGAAGTGGCTAAGGTCAGATTCTCAATGGATGCTTATATACAGCAGATGGAATTTAGTCTGAACCAGCATTTGCAAGGCTGGTCTGGTTACTTAGACAAGTTTGTGGAAGATAAGATCAACCTTGAGATATCAAAGAAAATTAATCAGCAAATCAGCCACTACGTAGACCAGACTTTTGAGCAAAGGATACGTAACAATGTCGGATTAATTATTAACAACATTGTCAATAAGCAGGAACTCAACCAGTACATCGATCGTCATGTTGATCGCCAAATCGACCAAAACTTAGAGGAAAAATTACGTAACAACGTTGCATTAATTATCAACAACATTGTTAATAAGCCAGAACTCAATCAGTATATTGATCGCCATGTCGATCGCCAAGTAGATCAAAGCTTCGAGCAAAAGGTACGTAACAACGTTGAATTAATTATCAACAACATCGTCAATAAGCCGGAACTCAACCAGTACATTGACCGACATGTGGATGGGCAAATCGACCAAAGCTTTGAACAAAAAATCCGCACTAACATCAGCGTCATTGCTCAGAACCTTGTCAATAATCCAGAACTGAGCCAGTACTTCAACCAGGAAATCGACAATACCTTCGAGCAAAAGGTACGTAACAACGTTGAATTAATTATCAACAACATCGTCAATAAGCCGGAACTCAACCAGTACATTGACCGACATGTGGATGGACAAATCGACCAAAGCTTTGAACAAAAAATCCGCAACAATATCAGCTTAATTACTCAGAATATCACCAATGATAATGCTGAAATTAAACAGTACTTTAACCAGGAAATCGACAATACTTTTGAGCAAAAGATCCAAAATCACATTCAAGTAATTACCCAGAACATTATCAATGATAATGATGTATTAAACCAGTACGTTGACCAACGCTTACAGCAAAACGTAACCAACAACACTCAAGTTAACAACAGTATTGTGAACCTTGTTACCAACAGCACTGAAATTAACAGCAAGATTGAGAATGTCCGCAACGAGTGGAATGAGACATTTATCAGTTTGGTTACACAGCGAGTCGATGAACTGATTAATGTAATAGGTGGCAGAGAAACATTTGTCAGATTAATTACTCAAAACATCGTTAATAACAATACTGATATTAATCAGTATGTCAGCAAGCAAATCGATGTAACCTACGAGCAAAAGCTACAAAATTACGTCAAGTTAATTACTCAAAACATTGTCAATAATAATGACATATTGAATCAATACGTTGATCGCCGTTTACAACAGAATGTAACCAACAATAACGTCATTATTAACCAAATCTTTGATAACGATCGGATAACTCAGAAGATTCAGAATATCTTGATCGATAATTCTCAAATTCATCAGCAAATTGAGAACGTTGTGATCAATAGTACTGAAATTAACAACAGGATTCTGAACTTTGTTGTCAACAGTACTGAAATTAACAACAAGATTAATAACGTCTACAGAGATATTGATATCAAGATTGAGAACGTCCGCAACGAGTGGAATCAGACATTTATGAGTCTGGTTACACAGTATGTCGATGAACTGATCGCCATAATAGGCAACAGAGAATCATTCAACATCCAGGTTGCTAATGTAATCAACATCAAGGTGGACGAGCTTCTCAACCAAATCTTGAGAATCAGGAACGAACTGACTGTGATCATTAACAACGCAGACAGACATCTCTATGAGTGGACTTTGGGAGAACTAATGGCAATCAAAGGCTGCTTAACCGATCGCCAAGCTCTTGTTGAGCAGCTAGTTACTTTCAGTTCTGAACTCAGAGTCAAGCTGGATAGCACCAACTGTGTAGACATCAACACATTCAAGCCGTTCAAACCTATTTCAGTAAATGCTGCACCATTGTCACCTGTGCAACCGCAGCAGTTACCAGGAAACAAATAACTAGACTTGAAGCTGACTGAAGATTGATGGGGTAGAGGTTGCGTTAGAGCAATGCAATAACGCACTCTACTCCAATAAAACATCTAAATGTGAAAGAAATCACCATTGGTGAAGACGGAACAAAACAAACCTGGGAAGGATCGGAATATTTTCCTAAATTTTGATGTAGCGATCGCTCTTTTATTTTTCTTCTAACTAGGTTTGCGATCGCAACTTGTAGGGTGGGTAGTGTTCTAAACTTATGTTCCGCTAATCAGGTTTTACTAAGCACTGCCGACCCTACACTAGAAAAATAGAAATTTATATTTGAAGATTTTTGTCAATGTGTAAGTCCTAACATATTTCAATCTGCACCTCTGGTTAATAAAAAATTACTTTGCGTGAGTCGAAAATACTACTTATGGCAAAAAAAAGATATTCATATGTTGGGGTATCAATTTTATTGGCTCTCTTGCTCCCAGCCCCCGTTTTGTCTGATGCACCACCTAATGTAATCAATGAACAACTTAGGAATTTGGACAGTGAAAAAAACTCTAGAGGAGAGATAGGAAAACAGCCTCAAGGATCTTCTAATATAAAACCTAATAATCCATCACCTTCGGGAAGAAACATTGACCCAGGAAATCTGACATCCTCGCCTGTACAAAAAACAGATGAAATAGGAAAACAGCCTCAAGAATCTTCTAATATAAAACCTAATAATCTATCACCTTCGGGAAGAAACATTGACTCAGGAAATCTGACATCCTCGCCTGATGACCCGATTCGCAGTTTCAATCAGAGTCAAGAAAACCAGAAAAATAATCCTACTTTACTTGATAGTGCCGTACACTCAAGTACGTTGGACTCCCTTTTGAAAAATCCATTTTCATGGCTGCTGTGGTTGCTCTTGCTGGGACTTCTGGTTTTGCTTGTGTGGTGGTTATGGAAACGTCGTCAGCAGCAGGTCAATCGCTACGTTGACCAAATCCTTGAGCAAAAGATAAGTAATAATGTCGGATTTATTATTAGCAAGATTGCTAATAAGCAAGAATTCAAGCATTATATTGACCAGTATATAGTTCAGCAAATAGACCAAATATTTGAGCAAAAGATACAAAATTCTATCCCATTAATAACTCACAACGTTGTAAATGATAATGATGAATTAAACCAATACATTAACCAGCGATTACACCACAGTGTCATCAACAACACTAAAATTAACAATGAGATTGTAAACATCGTTGCTAACAGTACTGAAATTAACAATAAGATTAATAAAGTCTACAGAGATATTGATATTAAGATAGAGAGCATCCGCAGCGATTGGAATCAGACATTTATAAGTCTGGTTAGGCAGTACGTTGATGAACTGATCGATATAATCGGTGGCAAAGAGACATTTAACATCCTGATTGCGAATTCGATGGCTGTCAAGCTAGATGAGCTTCTCAACCAAATCATAAGAACAAAGAACGAACTGATTGTAATAATGAATGATGCAGATAGACATCTCTATGAGTGGACTCTGGGAGAACTCATAGCAATCAAAGGTTGCTTAACCGACCGTCAGGTTCTTACCGAGCAGCTCGTTTCCTTCAGTGCTGAACTTAGAACCAAGCTCGATTATACGCCCTGTGTAGACATCAAAAATTTCGAGCGGTTCAGACCTATCTCGATAGCTTCAAACCAGCAAGAGCAGATTGCTGGTTCATAACTACGCAAAACGACTTTGATTTCTAAACTACTCTTGGAGAGAGGAAATAGGGGACTTCCAACTAAAAAAATAATCTTGACATAGTTGTTAAGTTCCGAATATTAAAAGAAGGGGAAGGAGAAGGGGGAGAGAGATAATAATGTTGGGTTTCTTTCCTCAATCCAACCTACTTCTAAAGTGAATTGCCGTTTAACCGAGAAGTATTGAGTTCTTAGTCATAAGAAAACCATAAAAATACAAAGTTTTAGTCAGTACAAAAAGCAAATAAGCTTTAAAATTTTTCCTTCCTCTTCCCATTATCGAGATGCAAAAACATAAACTGCACCGACTCGTTTTGCTGTTGAAGTATTTGCCCAAGCAGCAGTTGTAAAAATCCATTCCCTATCTGTTGGGGTAGAAAAACCAAAGTAGCTTTCATAATGTAAATCGGTGGGTTGAAGTTTTTCTTTGAGTTGCCACACTCCTTTTTCTAGTTTGAAGATATGAGCATCACCAGTAGCTTTAATGTTGGAGGAATCGGCACGGGTTGAGCCAATTATGGCTATGTCATTGGCGATCGCTACTGTTGCCCCAAAGAAGGCACAATATTTAGGTTGGGATGGTTGCAATAGTTGTTGTGGTTGCCAAACTCCTTCTATTAACTTGTAGATGTAAACGCTTCCAGTACCCAAAATATTGGTGAGCGGGGTATTGACGGCTCCGACAAAAGCATATTCTCCAGAAATTGCCACGGAATAACCAAATAAGTCATTAATTCCAGGTCGCGGTGAATATAGTTTTTGTTTTTGCTGCCATACCCCGTTTTCTAGGTGGTAGATATAGGCTCCTCCGGGGCGTTTGATGCTGGCAGAAGTATAGCGATCGCCACCGCCGATGATTGCCCATTCTGATGTCATAGCAATGACGTTACCAAAGCATTGATTAAAGCCTAAATCTTGTGGTTGCAGTTTTTGTTTTTGCTGCCATACGTCGTTTTCTAGATAGAATACATAAGCTGCGCCTGCATCTTCAATAGTTGTTGATTTAGCGTGAGATGCGCCGATTATTGCCCAGTTTCCATTGATAGCAATTCCCTTACCAAAAGAACTGTTGACATTTAAATCAGAAGGTTGCAGTTTCTGTTTTTGTTGCCAGATTCCATCTGCTAATTGATAAATGTATGCAGCACCAACATCTTTAATAATTCCATAATCTGCTTTGCGTGCGCCAATAATTGCCCACTGTTGACTCATAGCGACAGCAGAGCCGAATTGATCGCCCACACGAGTATCATCAGGCTGGAGTTGCTGTTTTTGTAGCCACATCTTATTTTGCAATTGGAAAATATAAGCAATCCCAGCATCTTGAATATCGGCTCTATCGGCTTTGCGTGCCCCTGCGATCGCCCATTCTCCATTTAAAGCTGTTTCTTCACCAAAGTATGATTCGCTCTTTAAATCCGCCGGTTGCAGCTTTTGTAATTGTTGCCAATTATTCTGAGGAATTACCGTTTTTGAATCAATAACAATAATTTTTGGCGATAATTCCGACAGTTTTTCTACGAATTCAGTATTTTTATGTTTTAATTCAGAGTTTTTCTGCTTTAGTTCTAATAATTGTTTATCTTGTTCAACATTGTTTTGTTCCAATTCAGCAACTTTCTTATCGAGTTCTGTTAGTTGTATATTTTGTTGAGCGTTCTTTTGTTCTAACTCAGCAATTTGTTGAGCTTGGTCAATATTTTTCTGCTTAAGTTCCGACAGTTGTTTGTCTAGTTCTGTATTCTTATGTTTTGATTCAGCAGCTTTCTTCTCGATTTGAGTATTTTTTTGCTTGAGTTTTGATAGTTGTTTAACTTGCTCAATATTTTTTTGTTCAGATTCAGCAACTTTCTTATCGAGTTCAGTTAGTTGTATATTTTGTTGAGTATTCTTTTGTTCTAACTCAGCAATTTGTTGACCTAGGTCAATATTTTTCTGCTTAAGTTCCGATAGTTGTATATTTTGTTGAGCATTCTTTTGTTCAGATTCAACAACTTTTTTATAGAGTTCAGCACTTTTTTTCTTGATTTCTAATAGTTGTTTAACTTGTTCAATGTTTTTTTGTTCAGATTCAACAACTTTCTTATGAAGTTCACCTAGTTGTATATCTTGTTGAGCTTTTTTTTGTTCTAACTCAAAAATTTGTTGAGCTTGAGCGATATTTTTCTGGTGAAGTTCCGATAGTTGTTTGTCTTGTTCAACGTTCTTGTATTCTGATTCAACAACTTTCTTACCGAATTCGGCATTTTTTTGCTTCAGTTCTGATACTTCTTTATCTTGTTGAGCTTTTTTTTCTTCCAATTCAGCAACTTTATTATGGAGTTCAGCATTTTTCTGCTTCAGTTCTGATAGTTGTTTATCTTGTTCAATATTCTTCTGTTCTAATTCAACGACTTTATTATCGAGTTCGGCATTTCCATGTTCAAGCGCAGATGCTTTAGGTTGAGCCAGTATTTCGTTAATAAAGAATAGTTGGCAATCCCAAATAGCTCCAGTAATTTGGCCGTTATTACTACGGGTTGTAACATCCTTAGCTGTGGTAGTAGAGCCTTCATTTAAAGGCCAATAACCCACCAATCCCGGCTCATTTCCTCTTAAGCGGGTGTACATAAAAGATTTAATTTCAGCTTCGGAACGGATACAATTCCAAAGTCTAACTTCGGCTATCTTGCCTTTAAAATTATAAGCTTCGTTATCATCTTGATAAACACCTATTCTTAAATTATTTTCAGGATTATAATTAATTGTATTAGCCGAGATTGCTTTTGTTGCTTTCAGAACTCCATTAACATAAACCTTCATCTCTTGGCCGTTGTAAGTACCTGTAATATGCTGCCATTGAGATAAAGTTAATGTCTTATTACCGCTACTGAGATACTGGATTCCTTTATTTTCAGGGGTGCAAGCAAAATTCACACCACTCACACCATCAAGACACAAACCATATCCACTTTCTGTAAAACCTGTATCAAAAATATTGCCAAAGATACCAGCCCACTGCTTTTGTTGTTCAGGATAAACCCAAGCCTCTACAGTCAGAGTTTTTTCGATTTTAAATTCTGGTTTTTTGCCGATATCAACGAGATCGTCTATACCATCAAAGGAAAGAAAATAAGCAGGAAGATTTGTATTACTATCGGTTTGAATAAAGGTTTGTTGTTGTTGCCAAGTAGCTCCATAAATTATTGCTTGATTAATAATATTACATTTATCCTTGGCAATATTGCCAGTTCCCTCATTCAAAGGCCAATAGCGTACCAATCCGGCTTCTTTACCTTCTAAATGTCGGTGTAAGTCTTGTTGCAGTTCTTCTACTGAACGCGCGCGGTTCCACAGACGTACTTCTGCCATTTGTCCGTCAAAATAACCATCTTGTGTCCAGTTACTCCGGCCGATGTAATTAAGACTTCGGTTAAGGTTTTCAGGAAGTTGAATTTTTCCAGATTGAATTTCTGCACCGTTTTTGTAGAGTTTACCATTACCAGAGCTATCAACTGTTGCTGCTAAGTGCATCCACTTCCCAGTTTCGAGGACGTTATTAGCTCTAATTCTTTCTACTGTAATTTTTTTGATCTGTAAGATAAGTGTATTAGTGTTAGCCTCATTCGCAAATACGATGTTGTCTTTGTCTACACCATTACCAAAGTCAATGATACGCGACCAAAACTTAAAGCTATTGTAATAAACCCATGCTTCTATAGTGAAACCCTGTGAATAATCTACATTCATTTTAGACAAAACAATATGGTCGTTTTGTCCGTTAAATTTAAGAAAGTAGGGTAAGTAATTTATCTGTTGATTTAGCATGGTGTAGTTAGCTCCTACTTGCATCTGAACTAGTGCAAAACTGTAAACGAATACTTAATTAGCATAAGAAATACTTTAGAAATATTAGCAAGCTAGGGATTTTATCTATTACACTTTCAATTTGAAGATTTAACAATAAAAAAATAGCGAGAGGTTAAATGTGTGACCAAAGATAAAAATTTTGCAACCATTATAAGATATTTACTTGGTTACATATACAATAAATAACACAAATATTTATTCTTTTATAAAAAAATAATAAATTAGTTAGTTTTAACTAATTTATTAAGTAGGTTGGCATGATAAAACTAAACTATATAAATAAATATAAAGTAGGCTCAAACCTTCTTTGCTCTTACCTTTAGCTTCTTGCCACTTCCTTTATTTTAACCACAATTTTTGGCGTTAATCTACTTAAATTCCTTAAACATTTTGACTAAAAGTAAGAAAAGTAGGAAAAGTATCAAAAGTAGGAAAAGTATTAAAAGTAGGATATTTAATATTACGTAGGTTTGCATGATAAAATCAAACTACCTCAAGATAAATTAGGCTAAAACCCTGTTCCCTCTTACTTTAGCCCTTGATACTTTCTTTATTTTAGCTAGAAATTTTGACATCGACCTACTTATATGTTCTTGAAAAATTCCAGTTTCCAAGATGCATAAGGTTTAATATCTTTCTCAAGATGGATAAGGTTTAGTATATTTTTATAATAGAAATATGATATTGTTTTTTGTGTTGATAAAATTTAAGTTATAAAAAACATTTTGCGTTCTCTATTGTGTAAATAATTGCTAATAGAGAAAAGCACTTTATATATCACTAAAGAGTCAAAACTATCGTGACCCATACACCAATAACATCTAGTTCTAAAATCAATTCGAGTCGAACAATTAACACCTCTACCCAAGGTTCGACTTTGGCGGATATTTTGGAACGAATTTTAGATAAGGGAATTGTAATCGCAGGTGATATTTCTGTTTCTATCGCCTCTACTGAACTTTTACATATCCGAATTCGCTTATTGATTTCTTCTGTAGATAAAGCACGAGAAATGGGAATAAATTGGTGGGAAGGCGATCCTTACCTTAGTAGCAAAGCCCAGACTTTAATTGAAGAAAATCGACAACTCCACGATAGACTACAAAGTATAGAAGCAGAAATGCGATCGCTTAAAGCTTTAGCTACTAGTCAGGTGGATTTAGGGATAAGGGAAGGGGAAGGTTTTTAAATAAGATTTTTTTACTTTGATTTCAGAAATATTAGTTAAACATTTTGAGAAAACGCTTGTAGCCTTTTCAATTGAAAAATAAAATTAGTGATGTTATGACGTTAGTTAGTAAGTCTTCAGAAAGTTCGGCTGAAAAAATTCTTAATGTTCACAAACTGAACAGTAAAGCAGGTTTAGCTTCTTTATTGTTAACTGTGTTGGAAGTTATTCGCCAGTTAATGGAAGCACAAGTTATTCGTCGCATGGATGAACAACTCCTCAGTGATTCGCAGCTAGACGAAGCAGCAGAAAGTTTGCAAAAACTAGAAGAACAAGTATTACACTTGTGCCAAATTTTTGAAATAAAACCAGAGGATTTAAATATAGATTTGGGAGAACTTGGTACTCTTTTACCTGCACCCGGAACCTACTATCCAGGGGAACCTAGTCAAAATCCTTCTATCTTGGAACTGCTAGACAGGCTTTTAAATATTGGCGTAGTGTTACATGGTGATATTGATTTAGGTTTAAGTAATCTAAATTTAATTCACGCCAAGCTACGCTTAGTTTTGACATCAAAACCAATTTAGTTTTTGGAAAACTTTAGAAAACACTTAGGAAATATTTATGACTTCAGGTCTTTATCTTTACGGAATTTTCCGCAAAGCCGTTTCTGAAAATGTCATATTAGAAGGATTAGATAAACAACAAGTTAAAAACTATTCTCTTGATGGCTTTAACTTTTTGTATTCAGAAGCTAAACAACAAAAATATCTTGCTTCTAGACGCAATTTATTGTGTCATGAAAAAGTTTTAGAAGAAGCAATGAGTCAAGGGTTTCGTACCCATTTACCTCTACGTTTTGGCTTAGTTGTGAAAACCTGGGACACAGTTAACGAACAATTGCTTGTTCCCTATAAAGAACAATTAGAAGCATTATTTCAAAAACTGGATGGACGGCGAGAAGTTAGCGTCAAAGTTTTATGGAATAGTCAGGAAGAAATCCAAGCATTGCTAGAGACAAATCCAGAATTGCGAGAAAAGCGCGATGCAATGGAAGGTAAAACTTTGAAAATGGAAGAAGTCATCGATATTGGTCAAATGATTGAAAAGGGTTTGCAAGTTCGTAAGGAAACTATTATCCAAACTTTTCAAGATGAATTAAATAGTTTAGCAGAAGAAGTATTAGAAAATAATACGATGACAGAAGAGATGATTTATAATACAGCTTATTTAATTCCTTGGGATAGTGAATCTATCTTTAGTGAAAAAGTAGAATCTATCGATCAAAAATTTAGCGATCGCCTGCGAATTCGCTACAACAATTTTACTGCTCCTTATACATTTGCCCAGCTTTCTTAAGGGAAATTAATCTAATGTTGATGAAAATATTATTGTTTCCTGTCATTGGGCCACTTGAAGGCATAACCTGGATAGGAGAACAACTTCTAGAACGTGCTAGTGGTGAATTAGATGCAAACGAAAATTTGCACAAACGCTTGTTAGCTTTGCAACTGGCCTTTGATATTGGCGAAATATCTGAAGAGGAGTTTGAAATTCAAGAAGAGGAACTTTTACTGCAAATTCAAGCAATGGAAGAAGAAGCAGAAGAAGTTGATTAAATTTTAACCTCTTCTACAGGATTGATTGTGACTAAATATCTAAGTAAAAAGTATCAAAATTATTGGACTCGGAAGCCTTGTGAGAAGTATGGGAGGGAGTTTCGCTTGTATTATCAGTTGGAGTAACGCGCATAGTCTGAGTCTGGACGGAAGGTGATTGGCGCAAGTTTTGAATTGATAATTCAGTTTGTTGTATTTGAGTATCTAAATCACTAAGGTGCTGTTTCAATTGTTCCAAACTCTCAGTCATAAATTTCACTTCTTCCTGGATACGCTGTCGATCTGACACCATTTTGTATAGCTTTAATTGCTCAGATGCCTCAGATTTTATACGAGGCATTGTGCTGATTTTAGGTCTGTTGAGTCGCCGATTACCAATGTGTTTCATTATCTACTTATAAGAGAATTAGTTTTATTGTAAGTAGTTATTTACTCATTTTTAATATATATAAGAATCTCTATATATATTAATTTATAATATAATTTAAATCCTAAAATTATTTAACTTTAAATGTTAAGTGTGGAATTATATAATCTTTACGTTTATGCTTTTATCCAAACACCAGTTGTTGACCTAAATTTACCTCTAGGCATCAGCAATATTGTAGTCCTAATTAGCAAATCTGGTGTTTCTGCTCTGGTAGAGCCAGCCATTTCTTTGGAATCATTGCAAAATAACGACGAAAGCTTAATTAAGGCAGTCTTGTCTCACGATCGCGTAATTTATGAAGTATTTCGCCACACTACAGTTTTACCCTTGCGGTTTGGTACTTCATTTGCTTCACAAGAGAGCTTATTAAATCATTTAGAAACCCATGCTGAAGAATATCTAGAAAAGTTATGCCAAATCAAAGATAAAAATCAATATATTTTAAAATTTATTCCTCGCACTTTAGATGAAACTAATACACCATCAGCATCGGCAGGAAAAGAGTATTTATTAGCCAAAAAGCAACGCTATCAAGCACAGCAAAATTTTTACACTGCTCAAATAACAGAATGGGAAAATATAGCTCAGACAATTACTCAGATCCATGAATCTAAAATTGTTCAGAAAGAAGGTAAAGAAACACGAATTTATCTTTTAGTGAGTAGTCAAAATGAATCTTTACTAACAGCACAACTTTTGGCTTGGCAAGAAGCCTGTCCCCGTTGGGAGTTACAGTTAGGAGAACCACTACCTCCTTATGACTTTATTTAACTATTGAATATAAGCAATAGTGTCTGATGTCACTTTTTTAAATCTAGAATTTTTAAAATAAAGATTAGACCTCTTGCATAAATCTTTTTTTGCCTCACGCAAAGAACAACCTGAAAAGAACAACTTTTGCAATAAGTCTATTATTTCGCCCACAAGGGACAATGTTTTTACCCTTCCCCTTCCCCTTCCCCCCTTCCCCTTCTTGATATGAACTCAAATCCCCAAATAGTTGATAGTATTCATCAATATGACTCACTGTGTTTAACCATGTTTAGTGGTAAAGGTGGAGTCGGAAAAACCACACTTGCTTGTGCTTTTGCTCGACGAGTGGCTCAATTATTTCCTAATGAAAACATACTTTTAATATCCACAGATCCAGCGCACTCTTTAGGCGATGTGCTGGAAATAGAAGTAGCAGAACAAGCTTCGCCTTTATCCGATTTACCTAATTTAAGCGTTCAAGCGTTGGATGCTAAACAATTACTATTAGAATTTAAAGCAAAATACGGTAATTATTTAGAACTGCTAGTTGAACGTGGAAGCTTTGTTGAAGGAGAAGATTTAACGCCTGTTTGGGATTTAGAATGGCCTGGTATAGATGAAGTCATGGGTTTGCTAGAAATTCAAAAGTTGCTAACAGAAAAAGCGGTCGATCGCATAGTAGTAGACATGGCTCCTTCTGGGCATACTTTAAATTTGTTAGGCATTAAAGATTTTTTAGATGTAGTATTAAATTCTTTAGAATTATTTCAAGAAAAACATCGGGCGATCGCTAAAACTTTTAGCGGACGTTATATACCGGATGAAGTTGATGACTTTTTGGCTAAATTGAAATCAGAATTAGCAGAAGGCAAACGGTTATTACAGGATGTGAATTTTACTGCTTGCTTAGTAGTTGCGATCGCAGAACCAATGAGCCTGTTAGAAACCAAAAGGTTTTTAGATAATTTGCAGGAACTAGAAATAACTTGTGGTGGTTTAATAATCAACAAAATATTGACAGATATAAATCAAGATTTAGACCGTTACAGCGAACAACAAAAGTTATTGAATAATTTTCTAGATGTTTCAGCAAACCAGTCTCTATTTATCGTACCGCAACAGATAACAGAACCTTTAGGAAGCCTAGCCTTAGATAATTTAATTAGCCAAATCAAAAAGGTTGATACCGTCACCAATGTTCCTTCACCAACTATACAATGGCCTGTTAAAATATCTCCTAATTTCAGCGATTTTATAAACGAAGGCAAACAACTAATCCTCATTGGTGGTAAGGGCGGAGTAGGAAAAACTACAGTAGCAGCAGCCATAGGATGGTCATTAGCCAGCTATTATCCCGACAAAAATATTCGCTTAATTTCTATCGACCCCGCCCATTCTTTAGGAGATGCTTTTGGTAAGAAGTTGGGACACGAACCTACTCAATTAACTGCTAATTTAAGCGGTCAAGAAATCGATGCCAAAACCATCTTAGAACAGTTTCGTAAAGATTATCTTTGGGAATTAGCTGAAATGATGAGTGGTGAAGGAAGTGAACCAGGAGCAATCAAAATTGCTTATACTCCCGAAGCTTGGCGACAACTTGTAGCTCAAGCTTTACCTGGTATTGATGAAATGCTATCTCTGATTACCATCATGGATTTATTAGACAGTAAACAGCAAGATTTAATTATTTTAGATACAGCCCCTACAGGTCATCTTCTCAGATTTTTAGAAATGCCCTCTGCGCTAGCAGAATGGTTAGCATGGATATTTAAATTATGGATGAAATATCAAAACGCTTTAGGACGCATAGATTTTATGGCAAGGTTACGAAAATTGCGCCAACAAGTCATGCAAGCCCAGAAAAAATTACAAGACCCAAATCATACAGAATTTATTGGTGTGATTCAAGCAGAAGCAGCAATTCTTGCTGAACAAACGCGACTAACTGAATCTTTAGCAAAAATGCACGTTTCTCAGCGTTATATTGTGCATAATCGCTACATTCAAGAGATAGAACTTGATGACAGTCTATTTGTCAATCAAACTATTATTCGCTTACCAATTTTACCCCGTTCTGTAGAATCGCAAGACCGGATTATCGGAGCAGCAAAATTATTATTTTAATATAATCGTCAGTTTATGTTTACATAGTTGAGTTTATTCTTACCCACCTAATTACATACTCCTGTCATCAGAGTAAGTCAGAGTATGATGTTGAATAAATCAACTCTGCGGAGGAAGAGATATTGGGGGATAAATCGGTATATTTCAGAGGAACTCCCTCAATAAACCAGAAAACTTCTCAATCCTTTGCCAGACGATCGCAACGCTTTGGTGAAAAAGAGCATGACTGCCAAAAAAAGGGAGGAATTTAATGAGCGATTTATTCAAAGGTTTTGAGCAGTTACTAGAACTAGCAAAAGCCTTGGAAGAAAAAATTGAAACCGGAGAAATCAAGGCAGATATGCAGTTTCGGACTCGTCCTCTTAGCAGTATACCTCGTACAGTCGGCGTGAATCGTCCTGGTTCTGTCAACGTCCACGTGGGCAATACTAGCTTTCGGACTCCCCAACCGCCCAGCGATACATCTGCCCAAACGAATTACACATCCCCGAACCCAATTACACCAGACTCTTCAGCAACCGCCTCCTTACAAGATGTCGGTGGACTAACAGAAGTTCTCAAAGAACTCAGAGAATTGATTGCCATCCCCTTAAAACGTCCTGACCTACTGACAAAACTCGGATTAGAACCGACGCGCGGAGTTTTATTGGTCGGGCCTCCCGGAACTGGTAAAACCCTAACAGCCCGCGCCCTTGCAAAAGAATTGGAAGTTAACTATATTGCCATAGTTGGGCCAGAAGTTATTGGTAAATACTACGGTGAAGCAGAACAAAGACTGCGGGGAATTTTTGAAAAAGCTGCTAAAAGTGCGCCTTGTATAGTTTTTATAGATGAAATTGATAGCCTTGCCCCAGACCGCAGCAAAGTAGAAGGGGAAGTAGAAAAACGACTAGTGGCGCAACTTCTGGGCTTGATGGATGGTTTTTCCCAAACTAAAGGGGTAATTGTCCTGGCTGCTACCAATCGTCCAGAACATCTCGACTCAGCTTTACGCCGCCCTGGAAGATTTGACCGAGAAGTGCTATTTCGCGTCCCAGACCGCCAAGGCCGTTTGGAGATACTAGAAATTCTGACTCGTGCCATGCCGAAAGAACCGACAGTAAATTTAGCAGAAATTGCTGATTTAGCTGTGGGATTTGTGGGTGCAGACTTGAAAGCTATCTGTCAAAAAGCTGCTTACAGCGCCTTACGCCGTCAAGTCCCCTCAATAGAAGGGCCGATTCCCGACCAGATGACAGTGCAACACTCAGATTTTTTGCAGGCACTCAAAGAAATTAAACCTGCTGTTTTACGTTCGGTAGAAGTGGAATCTCCCAACGTAACTTGGGAAGAAATTGGTGGGCTGGAGGAAATTAAACAAACCCTGCGCGAAGCCGTAGAAGGCGCATTGTTACATCCAGAACTATACCTGAGAACCAAAGCGCGATCGCCTAAAGGAATTTTATTATGGGGGCCACCTGGAACTGGCAAAACTATGTTAGCCAAAGCCGTTGCTTCCCAAGGTAGAGCGAATTTTATCTGTGTCAACGGCCCGGAATTACTTAGTAAGTGGGTGGGCGCTAGCGAACAAGCGGTGCGGGAATTATTTGCCAAAGCCAGACTTGCATCACCTTGCGTAATATTTCTCGATGAAATAGACACATTAGCACCTGCAAGAGGGCGTTATAATGGCGATTCAGGAGTAAGCGATCGCGTTGTCGGGCAATTGCTCACAGAATTAGACGGCTTGTCCACAGGTGCTACTATCCTGGTAATTGCCGCTACCAATCGTCCTGATGCCTTAGACCCAGCTTTATTAAGGTCTGGAAGATTAGATTTACAGATATTAGTAGATTTACCTAATTTACAAAGCCGATGGGCAATCTTGCAAGTTTATAATCAAGACCGACCCTTAGAAGATGTGAACTTAGCTGACTGGGCAACAGTAACCGAGGGTTGGAACGGCGCGGATTTAGCATTGCTTGGCGATCGGGCTGCGGTGGAAGCAATTCGTCGCTATCATGCCCAAGGAATGACCGATCCGGCAGCAATCAAAATTACAGACGAAGATTTTAACTATGCCCATCAAATTTTAATGCAACAGCGATCGCTCTAGAAGCTTGACTAAATAAGCAAAAACTTGCCTAAACATATTCATGGTTCATTCATGATGAGTAAGTAGAATGGCACAAAAAAACTGAACTATATAACGGAAAGTAAAGTTGCTCAAAAAGCTATTGAATTCTGCCTTCTGTCCTCTACCTCCTGCATTTTTATAACGACAATTTTCAATACCAACCTACTTCGATTGTACCAAATGTGCAAAATTATAGAATTAAGATAAATTATTTTTTATCTTGATTAATGCGTGAAGCAAGTATATACTTACTTCAGGTAAAGAAAACTTGTTTTTAGTTATGTTTACCATCAAAAAAGAGCTAAAACTTAATAACAAGGAACGCTCCTTGATGCGCGGCATGGCTGGATTTAAGCGATTTGTTTACAATTATGGATTAGACTTAATTATAGAGAATTGGGATTTCAATCACATCTAAGCTGGAGATGCTAAACGAATAGATGCAATCAAAAAGGTTTATAAACAAGCAAATTATGGAACTAAAGTTGAAATAGTTGATTGGTGGTTTTCTTCTAAAACTTGTTCCAAATGCAGTCATATTCAAGCGATGAATCAGTCAGATAGAATATTCTTTTGTCAAAAGTGCTGCAATGAAGAAGAATCACCGTCTAAAGCAGTAAGCTAGGCTCTGGTTTAACTTAACGCCTGTGGACAAGAAGTAGCCATCTACCTTGGTCGTTCGCTCTTAGCGTTCCCGTACCCCTTCCGGGAAGCAACCTATGCGTTAGCGTCTCCGTCAGGAGAAGGCTAGCAGGAAGAAAACGCTAACTTAATTAACTAGTTTGGTTAGGTTTAGGTAAGTTTTTTGGAGCAGCAGATGCTGTCACTAGAAAAGCTGAGAATTGCAGTCGCAGGTGTATCAATCACCTATCCCCTTCAGAGCGTCATCCCTCCTGCTAAAAGAACAACACAGCAGGCAATGCCCTCTCAAGAAACTATGCAGCAAACACCTCCGAGTGATTCTTTTCCCAACGCTCCCACATTTGATGGGGTAGATGACAAGTTAGATATGCCTTACGCATCCGAACTCAACCCTACCAGTTTTACTGTCGAGATGTGGGTCATGGTTCAGGGTGGTTCAGGCTACCAGTCTATTCTGGCCTCAGTCGGAGGCTCACCCTTAGCAGGACGCAAAGGATATCTTTTTTGCATCACACCTGCACGGCAATGGCAATTTTGGTTAGGCAATGGCGAACCAAAAGCATTCTGGCGGGTACTGGGCGGGACACAAGCAAAAATAGGTGCTTGGACGCATCTGGCAGGAACCTACGATCGCAACTCACAAACGATGGCTTTCTTCATCAACGGACGAGAAGTGGGACGAGAAATGGGCGTGCAACACCAGCCCAACAATCACAATCCTACTCGTGTCGGTGCAGGTGCTACAGAACAGTGGGGAGCAAGCCCTTGTTTTTTCCGTGGCAAGATTGCTGAAGTTCATGTTTGGGATCGAGTCCTAGCTTCTAAAGAGATTCAAGCACTTGCAGCCCAACAGTCAATAGAAGTTCAAGCAGAACCTATTCAAGAAAGCGGGGGGCAATGGGGGCAAGAAGGACAAAGTGTTGACCAGACTAAACAAACTACAGGTAATTTCTCTGGACAAAAGGGACAAACAACTACAGGTAATTTCTCTGGACAAAAGGGACAAAACACAAATCTTTCCTCTCCACTACAACCAAGTGTTGAGAAACCCTTAACTCAACAGCCGGTAAAGGAAACATCTCTGACATCCCAGCAACCCGGGCCAACTACTGCTGCTATACCCGACCCTCAAACCGTTCTTTGGCAAATTGGATCTCCAGGTCAAGCCGGAACGCCAGCCCCTACAGGTGGATGGACAATTGAATATAACTACATAGTAGGCACAGATCCTGATCCCTTCAACCGTCCTACTATTCCCTCTTGCTTAGTGCCTTTTAATGCCAACAAAATTCCTAATTCAACCAGTCAACTAAATATTCACTTTGGTCTACTAGAAGATTATACTGATGAACAATTAGTCTTCTCTTATGATCGCTACGGCTCTGGAGAAGACAATATATTTCTAGACGGACAACTCATTGCTAAAACGCCCGGTGCAGACAAGGGCAAGCTTAAGCAGAGTCAAATACCCCTAGTAAATATTCGCCAAGGGCCGCATACGATTTCAATCACAACAGCAAACGGTGCGGATGCCGCACACCTAATCGATTATCTGCAACTCCAAATCCATAAGCCGATGCTTTCTAACCTTACATCCCAACTTGGGGGACTGACTGGTGCTTCGTCAAAATCCAAAGGCAACCAATCAAATCCCCAGCAATCATCTGCTCAATCGGCACCAGGCGGCGGACTCTTAGGTGGAGTATTAGATCCAGTAACAAGTGTCGCTGGCCAAGTCGCAGGGGGAGGTGGCAATGAGGGACTAGTTGGACAAGCCACCGGACTGGTAGGCGGAGTAGCTGGTCAACTTCCCGTAGCTGGGGAATTAGTCGGTGGTTTAACTAATCAAAATTCAGGAGGCGAAGGAGTGTTAGGAGGATTACTCAATCAAGTCGGCGGACTAGCTGGAGGTCTACCTGTAGCTGGTGGACTAGTCGGTGGTCTAACCGGTCAAGGTGGTGGTGGCGGTGGATTAGCTGACGGACTAGTAAATCAAGTTGGTGGACTAGCTGGAGGTCTACCTGTAGTCGGTGGATTAGTCGGTGGTGTCACTGGTCAAGGTGGTGGAGGAGACGGATTAGCTGGAGGATTAGTAAATCAAGTTGGTGGACTAGCTGGGGGTTTACCCGGAGTCGGTGGAGTAGTTGGTGGTTTAACTGGTCAAGTCGCTGGACTAGCTGGAGGTCTACCCGGAGTCGGTGGAGTAGTTGGTGGTTTAACTGGTCAGGGTGGTGCTGCCCAAGGAGGTCACGCCGGTGCATCGACTGAAGTTGTGGTACAACTAGCTGGATTAGTACAGCAACTTACTGTGTTAGTTACCCAGCTAACTCAGCTTATCAGTCAACTAGGGATAGCCAATCAAGCTCATGGCGGAGTCGGGGGCGCAGCACAAACGCCAGTAGCTGGGCAACTTCCTGGAGGAGGTGTATCCTTACCCGGACTTACACCTGCCCAAGTAACCCAACTATCTACAATGACTGGTCTCTCAGCACCCCAACTAGCTCAACTTTCAGCCTTAACAAATCTCCCACCAGCACAATTATTACAACTGCCAGCAATGACAGGTCTCTCACCAGCCCAGGTATTAGCACAACTACAAGCCCAACAACGTCGGTAGGTAGTATTGGGCGTTGCTGACTCAGCGGATCAATAGGATAAGCACGATAGGCAGTGCGTTGGAGGTTCTCTCCGTTGTAGCAACTGCCGTAGACAGGGGGAGAAAAAATTTTAATTTTTCCAAAAAGCTTTAACTGTATTCCGATTCAGCAACACCCAGCATTAACTAATTGTGCAGAAACTGTGAGTAGATTTTTCCGAGACTTTGAACAACTGCTAAAACTGGCACAAAAAAAAGCTGCTCAACAGCAAGCCCCAAACAACTCCAATAACAGCGATTGGATCGAAGTCTCCCAGCACAGTAACTTTTCTCAATCTGAATCGACGGTCAAAACTATGCGGACTCCTAGAACATCTGGGTATAAGCCTCTGTCGCCAGTCCCTCATCCTGCTCCTTCCCCAGAACCTGCCGTTAAGCCGTCATTGCAAGCCGTAGGTGGCTTAAGGGAAGTGCTGGCAGAACTGCACGATTTGGTGGCTTTACCACTAAAGCGTCCAGACTTGTTAGCCAAACTGGGATTAGAACCAATACGGGGGGTATTGTTAGTCGGGCCGCCAGGAACCGGGAAAACTTTGACTGTGCGTGCCATAGCTGAAGAACTTGGTGTCAACTACATAGCCATTGCTGGCCCGGAGATTATTGGTAAATATTACGGTGAAGCAGAGTTACGACTACGGCAGATTTTCCAAAAAGCTACCTTGTCGGCTCCTTGCCTAATTTTTATTGATGAAATCGACAGCCTCGCACCGGAACGTAGCAAAGTCGAAGGCGAGGTAGAAAAACGTGTTGTTGCCCAACTTCTCAGCCTGATGGATGGTTTTGCTCAACTAAATGGAGTGATGATTTTGGCAGCAACCAACTGTCCGGATCGCATCGATCCGGCGCTGCGTCGCCCTGGTCGATTTGATCGCGAAGTGTATTTCCATGTTCCCGATCGCCTCGGTCGCCTAGAAATTCTCAACATTCATACTAGTACAATGCCCCTAGATGGGTCTGTAGATTTAGAAGCAGTGGCTGATTTGGCAATTGGATTTGTCGGTGCAGACTTGCGATCGCTCTGTCAAAAAGCGGCCTACAACGCCCTGCACCGCTTCAATCCCCCTATAGATTCGCCCATACCAGAAGGACTTAGTATCAATCAGCAAGATTTTCTCCAAGCTTTAAAAAAAGTTAAACCCTCTATTCTCCGTCCAGTCACAATTGAAACCCCCAACATCACTTGGGAACAGATTGGCGGCTTAGAGAGCGTCAAAAGCATCTTGCAAGAAACTGTTGAAGGCGCGCTGCTGTATCCCGAACTCTACCGCCAGTTAAAAGCAATATCTCCCCGTGGGATTTTACTTTGGGGGCCGCCCGGAACCGGCAAAACCCTCTTAGCCAAAGCTGTTGCATCTCAAGCGAGAGCCAATTTTATCGCCATCAACGGCCCAGAATTACATAGCAAATGGGTAGGCGCATCAGAGCAAGCAGTCAGAGAATTATTCACTAGAGCTAGACTTGTATCACCATGTATAATTTTTATCGATGAAATCGATGCCCTTGCCCCCATTAGAGGCGGTCACGAAGGAGACTTTGGAGTAAGCGATCGCCTAGTCGGTCAACTCCTCACCGAAATTGATGGCATCGAAGCTTGTACTAACATATTAATAATTGCTGCCACAAATCGACCTGACATCATCGACCCAGCCTTATTAAGAGCAGGCCGCTTAGACTTGCAACTGAAAGTAGACTTACCCGATGTCACCAGCCGATTTGAAATCTTGCGGGTTCATAACTGCGATCGCCCCCTAGCCGCAGACATTAATCTAGCAGCCTGGGCCGTCCGCACAGAAGGCTGGAACGGCGCAGAACTCGCTCTCCTCAGCAATCAAGCCACCATGCAAGCAATTCGCCGCTATCGCATCCAAGGATTTACCCACATCACTGACCTTTGTGTATTTGCTATTGATTTTGAAATTGCCTATCAATTTTTGCTAGGAGGAGGGGGAAGGGGAAAGTAATACCAATTCAAAATTCAAAATTCAAAATTCAAAATAAATAAAGCTTTACACGACAAGGGTTTGGGAGCGTGTATTTAAAGCATTCTTTTTTGAAATTGGTATAATTTTCTCTTCCTTTGCGCCTCTGCGTCTCTGCGTGGAATAAATATTTGTATAAAAATAGAGTATTATGTATGAGCTTTTACAAATTTTCCGCTATCAATCACCTGTAACAGTCCTCGGTCCTTACAAACGAGCCGCTATCTGGGTACAAGGCTGCGACTTTGCCTGTCCAGGTTGTATAGTCCCCGAATCTTGGGACAAAACAGGCAAACAAACAATTTCCCAAAGCGAACTAGTAGACTGGATTTTGTCACAACCAGATATTGAAGGAATTACCCTCTCCGGTGGCGAACCAATGCTGCAAGCAGCCGCACTAGTAAACTTAATTGATACAGTACATCAATTAAAAAACTTAGGTGTAATGTGCTATACAGGCTACCGCTTAGAACATCTGCAACAACATGGAACAGATGCTCAAAAATCATTACTCAATTCCATTGATTTACTAGTCGATGGAACTTACATAGAGTCTTTACATAAGGACTTACTCTGGCGGGGGTCTAGCAACCAAAGATTATTGATGTTAACAGAAAGATATCAACAGATTTTAAGTCAACAATTAGCACAAGGCGATCACTCAACCGGAATAGAATTTAGTATAGATGTGACTGGTGCATTTTACTTTACAGGCATTCCCGCCCGCAAAGGCTTCCGAGATGAGTTTGCAGTAAAAATGCAAAGCCGAGGAATCATATTTCCTAATACGAATTACGAATTATCGTAAGTCCGAGGGTTTAAATACCAGACTGAAAATGTTTTGAATTTTGAATTTTGAATTATTATGAGTGGCAGTCCTAAGTTTTCGGAAGCAGAAATTGCCGAGTGGAAGCAAAAAATTTTAGAAGCTGAACGTCAGCGTCGCGCAGAAATAGAAGCACAAAGACGTAAGGAAGCCGAAGAACAGGAACGACAACGACAACTAGAAGAATCCCGTTACCAAACTCAAATTCGCGTACAAAGATTGCAGTCAGATATAAATTGGCAGTGGGCAAATTTTTATGTTCAAGAAGCAGTAGCATTACAATCTCGTTGTGAGAATCAACTTGAAGCGATCGCTCAAGCAAATTCAGAAACCAAACTACTAGCAATTTCCGAAGAACTAATTAAAATCGAACAGGCAATGCAAGCCGCATTGCAGCGCAAACGCCGCGACGAAGCAGAAAAACAAAGACGCAAAGATATTGAACGACAACAGTTTGAACTCGAAGAATTAGAACGGCGAGTAGCTAAAATTCCCGAAACAGAATCTCTAAAATTCGATGCCGCAGGTCGGCAACAATTACAGCGTGTCTTGCAAACTTTACGACAAGCTATTTCTTCTGGAGACCCGATAGCAGTACGCCGGCCTCTAACAGAAACAACAGCTTTAGTTCAAAAACACTTACGCCAAATTGTCCAGGGTCAGTCAAACTCGCGCCATTCACAAGCACAAGCAAACCGACAACTCACAGAACTCAAAATTATTCTGACAGGTTTGAAAGCCGATCCAGTAGTTATGCAATGGCAAGCAGCAGCAGTAACAGAAATAGAAACTCAAATCAATACAGTGCAACAAGCTATTACTAACGGTCAAAGCCAACAAGTTATTTCCCAGTTAACAGAAATTAGCCAGCAGGAGCAAACAATTCTCGAAACCGCCAATGCAGCCCAACTACAAGCAGACAAGCGAGATTACATTGCTGATAGTATTTCTCAAACTTTACAAGAAATGGGTTTCAGCATCACCTTTCATCAACCAGAGCATCCAGAACATCCCGCTACATCTGTTATTTTAGGAGCCACGACTAACACAGGTAAAGGAGTTAGCGTTAGTATTCCGATCTCCGGACAAGTGTTTTATGACGTAGATGGCTATGTCAAACACAGCGTTACTACTGTAGATGGGAATACCTCCGCAATCTGCGATGAAGCAGAACAAATGCTAACCGAGATGCACGATGTTTTAGAAGATAAATTTGGTGTCAAGATGGGTGAAGTATTATGGCAAGGTAAAGACCCCAAGCGCGTCCTTCGCAAAGCCGAGAATTTGCCAACTCAGAAGCGATCGCGTAGTCGTAGTATTTAGGAAGGGGAAGGCTGCAAGGAATCGCTATGATAGATAATGCTGAAAATTGATCTCCTGCTATAAATCCGATGCACAGGACGGCAACCAAAATGAAAGTTTGCCGCACAGACATCACTGCTTTTGTCCATCACGTCACAGCAAAACTTGTATGTTGCTGTACTTTAGGATGACGAAAACCAAGAACCATATCTTTTTTAGTGGGACTTAAACAAAAATCAAGCCCAAATATAGCCTAAACTAGCTTTATAAGAAGCAAACAGGTTACGATTAAG
>NZ_JAVRBY020000078.1:0-29144 GCF_034531035.1 Nostoc sp. DedQUE02
CATGTTTATCGTGTAGTTGCTTGGCGCGCGGCGCGGCTACACCGCGCCATTGCTTGTGACAGTTGCGTAAGTCCTGTGGCAATCTCAGAGAACAATGAACGCATATTGCAATCAACTAAAATCCCTATTAGGGATTGAAACTTGGTGAAGCTGCAAATTCAAAAGCCAATGCTATTGCAATCAACTAAAATCCCTATTAGGGATTGAAACTAAATTCTGTGACTTATAAATTATAAGGAGCTAAGATATTGCAATCAACTAAAATCCCTATTAGGGATTGAAACTTACCCGCCGCACTCCCAACCTGACTCATCACTTCTATTGCAATCAACTAAAATCCCTATTAGGGATTGAAACTCATTCGTGAGATGCGAGTACCTAAAGCGACAACATTGCAATCAACTAAAATCCCTATTAGGGATTGAAACACGCATTCAAACAATCGCCCACTGATGTAAAAAATTGCAATCAACTAAAATCCCTATTAGGGATTGAAACCTTTTACTTGTGAGGTTGCTAGCTCTATTCTTGCATTGCAATCAACTAAAATCCCTATTAGGGATTGAAACACTAAGTAAAGGCATTAACTTATGAAAACTTTAGAATTGCAATCAACTAAAATCCCTATTAGGGATTGAAACAGGCATTTTTCCAAATAGTCGGCGTGTTGATTTTATTGCAATCAACTAAAATCCCTATTAGGGATTGAAACTAATCTGAACCGCCACATTACCCACAGTAATAAATTGCAATCAACTAAAATCCCTATTAGGGATTGAAACGACAATCTACAACATCAACAAGCCCGGTTTTTACTTGGCTGATATTCAGGAAAAAAAATACTTCTACTGTGGACAAAAATGGGAAGATGTTAAAGCCAAACTGCGATCGCTCGGTATTGGACGAGATGATCCAATGGAGCATTAAGATTTTCGGCGTTGCATATTTGCGGGATGTTTTTTAATTTTTGCGAATTCATAAACCTAATTCCTTCGCGCACTTTGCGTCTTCGCGGTTCAATAATTCATCCCTATTTTATGCAACGCCAGATTTTCTACTCACTTTATCGGCTGCTGCTTGCAAAGATACAGATTGCAATCAACACTAGAGATGGAAACGAAATATCATAGAAATTTGGCTCCTTGATTATTTAGTATAAAAACATACAAATTGTAGCAAAACAGGTCAATTCACATCCAGCTTGAGGGCTGTGATATTATGGGAGACTGCTACATACATTTAGAAAAACTAGAAACTGAATCGATCATGGCTCTGACGCAACTGCGGAAACAAGAAATAATTTCCACTTATCAAGTTCATGAAACCGACACTGGCTCGGCCGATGTCCAAGTTGCCATGCTCACTGAGCGCATTAACCGCCTCAGCGAACATCTCCAGGCAAATAAAAAAGACCATTCTTCCCGCCGAGGACTGTTGAAGTTAATTGGTCAGCGTAAGCGTCTTTTAGCTTATATATCGCAGGAAAGTCGGGAAAAATATCAAGCATTGATCGCTCGTCTCGGTATTCGTGGATAGGACACCGCTTATGTCTGCTGAAGAATCTGAACGCAGTCGCTTGCCCTTTGAACCAAACAAAAAGCGCCAAAAACCCGCAAAAACTCAAAGTAAACCAGCAGCACAGCCACAAGAATCTACCAAACAGGCTGAGAAAAAAGCGCGTTACACCAAACAAGAGATGGCAATCCCCCAAGTAGTCAGCCAGAGGATGATTCGACGGGTAGCCGGGTTTTGTGGTGTACCAACAGCTTTGGGCATTAGCGCTCTAGTAGTTAGCTATCTGCTTGCTAGCTACTCCGACATCAAACTACCTCCCATCGCCGTGTTATTGGTGAATATGGGATTATTTGGTTTGGGGGTCTTAGGGATAACTTATGGCGTTCTCTCTGCCTCTTGGGATGAAGAAAAAGTCGGAAGCTTGCTTGGTTTGGGTGAATTCAACACCAATTGGGGACGAATGGTGGAAGCTTGGCGCGAAACTCGGCAAAAAAATTCATAATGAACGGCGCTCAGAAATTAAGTAACTGCGGTATTGGGTAAATAAAAAAGCGAATGTTGAAGTTTAAATTTTATAACTTCAACATTGCTAATTAAAATCATATAATATTTTTTATACTCTATCTTCAGTTACTTAGTAGTAAAAATACTGACTGGGCGCTACAATTTACTTACTCAATTTTGTAAAAAAACTTTATTTTCAAGTACTCGTAATTGGGCCAATAGGCAACAATAAAGTTAGCTCATTTACAGAAAATTTTACTCAATTACTTAGGAACTTTAACATGATTATAGTAATGAAAAGTGGTTCTCCAGAAGCGGAAATAAACCGCATTGATGAGGAACTCACTAGCTGGGGGTTAACTCCAGAAAAAATTATTGGTCAACACAAAGTAGTTATTGGTCTAGTAGGTGAAACTGCCAACTTAGATCCATTACGAGTTCAGGAAGTTAGCCCTTGGATTGAGCAGGTTTTGCGGGTTGAACAACCTTACAAACGAGCCAGCCGCCAGTACCGCCACGGTGAAGCTTCGGAAGTAGTGGTTAATACTCCCAATGGAGCGGTAGTATTTGGTGAACACCACCCTCTGGTAGTTGTTGCTGGCCCTTGCTCTGTAGAAAATGAAGAAATGATCGTGGAGACAGCGCGACGCGTCAAGACTGCTGGAGCCACCTTTTTGCGCGGAGGGGCATACAAACCTCGGACTTCACCTTACGCCTTCCAAGGACACGGCGAGAGTGCTTTAGATTTATTGGCAAAGGCGCGCGAAGTCAGTGGACTAGGTATTATTACAGAAGTGATGGATGCTGCTGACCTGGATAAAATAGCAGAAATTGCTGATGTGATCCAGGTGGGGGCAAGGAATATGCAGAACTTCTCCTTGCTCAAAAAAGTGGGAGCACAGCCGAAACCTGTTCTTTTGAAGCGGGGAATGGCAGCTACAATTGAAGATTGGTTGATGGCAGCCGAGTATGTTTTAGCATCTGGCAACCCCAATGTAATTTTGTGTGAACGGGGAATACGCACCTTTGACCGCCAATATACGCGAAATACGCTGGATATATCGGTAGTGCCAGTGTTGCGAAAGCTGACTCACCTGCCAATCATGATTGACCCTAGCCACGGCGTAGGTTGGTCTGAGTTTGTGCCTTCAATGGCAATGGCTGCGATCGCAGCTGGCACAGATTCCCTGATGATAGAGGTTCACCCCAATCCTGCCAAAGCTTTATCAGACGGGCCCCAATCTCTGACACCAGACCGTTTTGATAACTTGATGCAAGAATTAGCAGTAATTGGTAAGGCTGTGGGACGTTGGCAGCAATCAGCAGTAGCTCTAGCTTAAAATTTTGTTGCAACTTCTTGCTATAGCAATCTTGAATCATTGGTGAAAAACAAGCTCCCCGACTTCGTTAAGATGTCGGGGAGTTTTGATAAATCACGGTGATTATTAGACCTCTTGCAAAAGTGCTTTTTGCAAGAGGGGGAAAAGGGGTTCATGTTAAAGGGGAAGGGCAATACTTGTCGGTTAAGGGGAAGGGGGAAGGGGGAAAGGGGAAAGGGGAAAGAAAAAACCTTTAACCTTTACCCTTTAACCTTTTCCCCCAACCCAACTCCGAGTTAAAAATCCAAAACCCGAGCAGTATTGAGGGGAAGGGGACAATACAGAATTTTTTCCCCTTCCCCTTCCCTTTTCCCGACAAATGCCAAGAAGTCTATTGTACTTGCGTGGGGAAAGCGCCAGGTTGGACAGCTATGTTAAGATTCTGCCCATTCCGGCTTAATTCCATACGTAAATCGCCCCCAACTCGGCTATTTTCTACTGCCTTTTGGACACTGCTGGCATCTGTAACTACTTCACCACCAAGCTTTTGGATCACATCACCAGCACGTATCCCTGCTTTTGCGGCTGGCGAATTTGGCACAACTTTCACAACTAATACACCTTTATCTTCATTCACACTCAAACCGCTATTGGGATCTGAGTTGATATTTTGTTTTAGCTGAGGCGTTAACCCCACCATTTGAATTCCCAAATAAGGATGTTCTACTTTACCTGTAGATATTAGTTGACTAGAAATGCGTTGTGCTGTGTTGATGGGAATAGCAAAGCCTAATCCTTGTGCCCCTTGAATAATGGCTGTATTCATAGCAATTACCTCGCCACGGGCATTTAGCAAGGGCCCACCAGAGTTACCAGGATTAATTGCTGCGTCGGTTTGAATATACTCTACTCGCTTATCAGGAGCGCCGATGAGATTGCTACTGCGTCCCGTAGCACTAATGATTCCGGTAGTTACTGTATTATCTAGTCCCAGAGGGTTGCCGATCGCGATCGCCCATTCTCCGGGTTGCAGCTGATCTGAGTTACCCAAGGCTACTAACGGTAGATTATCTGCCTGAATCTTGACAACGGCAACATCGGTCAACTCGTCTTTTCCTAACACTTTTCCTTTAAAGCTACGTCCATCTTTAAGTGTTACTGTTACCGTATCAGCACCATCAACTACGTGGGCATTGGTGAGAATACGACCATCAGCACTAATAATAAAACCTGAACCAGTACCCCGTTCTACTCGATTCTGTTGTTCTGGTAGTTGGGAGCCAAAGAAGCGTTGAAAAAGTGGATCGTTAAATTCATCTGGTAACTGGGTTTTTACGGTTCGGGAAGAGTCAATTCGCACCACTGCGGGCCCTACCTTTTGCACAACCTGGGTAACAAAGTTAGGATCTGCACCTGCTGGTAATGGAGGAGCAGCACTGACTCGACTTACTGCCAAATTAGATGCACTTTCAGACACCTGCTGAGAGTGTCCAGCCATATAACCGCCTGCCAAAGTCATACCTGATCCCAGCAGCACCAGCGATAGAGAGGCGGCAGCCTTTTTCCAGGGTGCTCGATTATGGTATTTAGTATCAGCAGTGTTATGTGAAATGCTATTTGATGGGTGTTCTCTGTCGCGAGATTCGTTTTGCATTGCTGTCTGGAAGGATATTTAGATGTATTACTAATGTAGATATTATTTATGACAGTTTTGTTGCAAAGGTATTGCGTTGTTGTGAAAGGTTTGGTATTTTACTTATCGCATTTCACTGCATTTTTCAGGTGTTGAGACCATAACTGAGACTGGGAAATTCAATTACTTAAAAAGCGCTGTAACTGAAGTGTATTGCAATATAGTCATTGGTAGAGGCGCATAGATATGCGTCCCGATAGCGTGTTTCATCCATGTCTGAAGGAATAAAATGACACAGGGTAAAATCTTACTTAAACCTGGTACTTTATGGACAAGTGTCAAAAAACAGACTGAATATGCTTTGGAATGCGGGGCATTACTGTCGATCGCCACAGAATTTGAATTTGTCGAACAGGATAACGTGCGCTTTTTAGTGCGGATATTGTCTAACCTGAATCGCAAAAAAGCAGCCGATGAAAAACAGAAAAAACAATCTGCTACGTCTGGTCAAGAGTTTAATCCTTTTTTGCCCTACGAAGAAGATTTATTTGTAGCGGATATTTCTGATACTCATGTATGTATTTTAAATAAATTCAATGTTGTTGATTATCATCAGTTAATCATCACCCGTGGTTTCGAGGAACAGGAAAGCTTACTCACCCTAGAAGATTTTACGGCTATGTGGGTGTGTTTGGCTGATTTAGATGGTTTAGCGTTTTACAACAGTAGCAAAACCGCAGGTGCTAGTCAGCGACACAAGCACTTACAATTAGTTCCTCTACCACTTGCACCTTCAGGGGCGCAGATACCGATTGAATCTTTGCTAACAACAAAACTTCAGGACTCAAGGGTAATACCAGGACTTCCTTTTCTACACGCTTTTGCACCTCTCGATCCTGATTGGGTGGAGTCGCCATTTGCAGCAGCCCAAGCAACCCTAGAAGTTTATCGGACTTTGCGTCAGGCTGTGGGTTTAGATCCCAGTCAATCTGGTGCTTACAATTTGCTAGCAACACGAGAGTGGATGTTGATCGTACCGCGATCGCAGGAGCATTTTCATTCGATCTCTGTGAATTCATTGGGATTCGCAGGTGCGCTACTTGTGCGAAACGCAGCAGAAATGGAGATTCTTAAAGCCCAAGGGCCAATGACTATCCTGAAAAATGTTGCTGTATCTTAACCCCTCTACCTTTCTTGAGTAATATCAACTTTTTAAGGGTTTGGCACCCAATCCCTAATCCCTAATTCCCAGTCCCTTTTACTTTAATCGTTCTGTAATGTTAGTGTTTCCCAATCTAAATCCGATGCTATTTGAGCAAGTTTATCTAAATCAGTCAGGTTATCTAGATAGGGTAAGCAGCCTAAAACTGGTGTGTTAGTGAGTGATTGAATCAATTGCTGTGGTGTCCAATCGGCTATTTCTGCATCTGTTCGGGGTTGTATGCAGTTGAGAATAATACCTTTGAGATTGACGCGCGATTGTCTAGCCAATGCTACATTCGCCACTGCTTGAGCGATCGCACCCAACCTGACTGGTACTACCAATACTGTTGGTAAACACCATTCCCCCGCCAAATCAGCTACCGTTAATTCTTCAGTTATGGGCGAACCTAATCCTCCCAAGGCTTCTACAAGCACAAAATCACGTTGCGATCGCAACTTAGATAAAGCTTGCCAAACTACTGCTAAATCTACGCGGCGATTTTCTCGTGCGGCGGCGATCGGCGGAGCCAGAGGTGCTTGAAAGTACAAAGGTGTAATTTCTTCAGCAGATTGCTGTAGCACAAATAGCTTTTGATACCACTCGCGATCGCCAATTCCCGATTGAATCGGTTTCATGATTCCCCAGCGACGCTGCGGGTAATATTTTTGCCAATAGGCTGCTAATGCTGTTGTTAAAACAGTTTTACCAGCTTCGGTATCAGTTCCAGTAATCAGTAGTGTGTTTAACATTAATTTCTTTGCCCAGAAAATGGTTGTGTTCCATCAATCGGCGGCAAAGTTGGCGTTTCAGTAGTGTTTGGAATCGGCAAGAGTGTCTCCGTGGGAATTGGCAGGGGTGTTTCTGTGGGAATCGGTAAGGGTGTCTCTGTGGGAATTGGTAAAGGTGTCTCTGTGGGAATTGGTAAAGGTGTTTCTGTGGGAATTGGCAAAGGTGTTTCTGTGGGAGTTGGTAAAGGTGTTGCTGTGGGAGTTGGTAAGGGTGTTTCCGTGGGAATTGGTTTGACTGGTTTTGCTAATGCAACATTGAGGTTGTAATTGCTTTCGGCAACTCCTGGAACCAGAGTTAATTCAATAGTATATCTACCAGTAACGAGTAATATGCCTTGATAAGCTGTTACTTGTTGGGCATTAATATCAATTGGTTGTTGATTGGGACTTAAGGCTGTTAGCAAAACATTGCTTCCTGGGTCGATAAAGGCAGTTAGCTTGTCACCTTGCTGTCCAAAAAAAGTGTACCTGATTATTTGATTGGTTTTGAGAGTATCTTGAACTGTGACTGTGTTATTTGCTTCCAAATTGAGGCGCTTACTAGATACAACAGGTTGTTCGCTAGTGGGTGTAGGCGTAGATGAGAATGTAGTACCACCAGAAATTACTGGTGAAGGGAAATTTTGGGGAAGCGTCTCATCTGGTGTTTTCGGCTGACTGCGAATGGAACTTACCAGCGCCCAAGAACCGAATCCGGCGACGATTACGACAGCGCAGCCAATTGCGGCGATCGCTAATGGATTATCCAAAACTGAGCTAGAGGGACTTGGTGGAATCACCGGATCGGGTTTCTTGGGCGAAGCTGCTGGTTTTACTAAGTCAGGACGGCGACCAACAGCCATTGTCTGTAAATTAGAGGCATTCAGGGAAGGAAGACTGACTTGATGTAGAGGTTGTAGTGCTTGAGCTACACTAGCAGCACTTTGATAGCGATCGCTCGGTATATGATTCAACATTCGATTCAACACCATAGCAAATCGCGGGTTCACTTTTACCCTCTGCTGCCAATTCCAAGTTAATTGGTTTTCATCAAATAAATCCCTTGGTTCTTTACCTGTCAGCAAAACTATCGCTGTCACCGCTAACGCATACAAGTCGCTGCTAGGGTAAGCTCCCCCTGTTTGCATTTGTTCGCTAGGAGAGTAGCCTAATTTTCCCACGGTGGTTTCTGGCAGGGGATTATTTGGCGATCGTAAACGCGTTGCCAGTTCCTTTACTACCCCAAAGTCAATTAACACGGGTTTAGCATCACTATCTCGCAAAATAATATTTTCTGGCGAGATATCTCGGTGAATAATCCCTCGGCTGTGAATATGCTCTAAAACAGGCAGTAACAACTCTATTAGCTGTAATACTTCAGCCTCTGTAAAAGTTTGACCCACAGCTTGACGTTCAGTCAGCAGAGTCAGGTACGTCTGACCTGCAACATAGTCTTCCACTAAAAATAAGCGTTGGTCTTGCTCAAATCTTTCCCGAAATTTAGGTACTTGTGGGTGTTCGATTTGATATAAAATCGCAGCTTCTCGATGAAAGAGCTCTTGTGCCTTCTCCCAAGCCAGAGCCTCGGTTGCTGTTGAAATCAATTCCTTGATCGCGCAAAGTTCGTTAAAGCGCCTTTGGTCTTCTGCGAGATAGGTTCTCCCAAATCCTCCTTGTCCGAGGATTTGAATTATGCGGTAACGATTTTGCAAGACAGTGCCAACTGTAATCGGTGGTTGCATGATCGATTAATTGAGTGTAGTAGCAACTGAAGAGGAAGTCACCCACAAAGATTAAGTCCAAGAGGCGACAGACAGTTACCTGCGGCAATATTCTACTATACCCAACAAGTATGCCCTACCAGAGCAAGGTTGTTTCCTACTCCAAAACTTAAGAGTCGCCACTGCCCAATTCAATTTCTCTTCTTGGGAAAACGATAAATTTTGAAATATGTAAAATTAACTTGAGAATCTAGATTATACAAATCACTCATCTGTTTTTCAATCAATCCTTTGGGAAATAGATGTTCACGATTAACTACGATCAAAACTATATCGGCATTACTTGTTAATTGTTCAATTTTTTCGGCAAAATGTTCATCAACGATTCCCTTTCTTAACTGATTTCCTAAATCGCTTCCATTCAGAGCTTGAGTATAACCGTAGTGTCTCAACAATCTGGCACTAGCAAATAAAAATACAGATTTTGTAGAAGGTGACTGATTTTTTATCAGATACTGGGCGGCAGAGCGGTAGTCATCTTTTTGATAGTTATTATTGAAGTAGTAGTTAAAAAGAGAATAAATATTCAAAACTATCAAAGATATAACAGCAATTTTAGCTAGATAAGAAATTCCATAACGCTTTGAGCTAATACCAGGTTTTGGACTCAAAACAGATGGAATAAGCATCGCAAGTGGGAACCAAAGATAATAAGAGTGACGCGGTACCCAATTAAATTTTGTAACGATGGCTAGGAGTAATCCTAGCAAAAATGTCATTACAAAAACACAAGCAAAAAAGTAATCAGGATGCTGATTTCTGTGATTTTTTTTATGTCTCAATAAAACTTTTATTAAAGCCAAAAAAATTACAGTAGCAACAATTACCAATAATAATATGTGAGGCCAGTAATGAAGCATAACCTGCACTTTATCATCACCGCGCAACTGCTCTGTTGAAGGCCCATAAGTTGTCCCTACTAAAATTCCATTCAACACAAAAATAATATTTTGAATTATCGGAAATCCCAAGCGAGAAACCGAAACGCTTTCGGGATTAGTTGCTCCTGGTAAAGTAAAGTAATAGAAAATTGGCGGTAAAGATAAAAACCCAGCAGGAAGCCACCATTGCAGCCATTGCCTGAAATTTCTATAAATGACAAAATGAGATATACATAAAGCTACAGTTGAAAAGTAAAAGTTAATATTAGTAAAAATTCCTATTGCAGTAAAAATACTAAATAGCCAGATAGAAATAGCTTGATTACCTTTCTTTTTAACTAATACCGTGCTAAAGAAATATAACTGAAGTGAAGCTATAAACATTGCTAAGGCATAAATTCTTGCCTCTTGACTGTAGTAAACGCAGAAAGAACTGAATGTTACAATTAGCAGAGACCAGAAAGCGTGCTTTTTTCCATATATTCGCAAAGCAGTAAAGAATATAACGATAGTCGAGCCAATTCCTAAAACGGCAGAGAGTGAGCGAAGGGCAAATTCACTTTCACCAAATACCTGACGCCACAAAAACAGAACTATAAAATACAGTGGTTGAAATTTATCACTATCTCTTATGTGTCTAACTCTCGAAATACTCTCTTGAATTGTCGATGCATCAGAATTATTTAAGCTCAAACCCTCATCAAACCAAAAACTCTGATTTGATAACATAAAGAAGCGGAGGAAAACACTCAAAAAAATCACTATTAAAACAGAGATATAATATTTTGACCATCTCTGATTAAGGATTTTAATCATAACTTTATTCCCCCTGCATGACACCATAAAAATTGCTGCGGTATACCTTCTTTCATTGCAACTTGCACAACAATGAATCAGGCGAATACTTGCAAACGCTGTAATTAGTTAAGGTTAGTATATTGGTAATGCTAGGATACAAGTGTTTGATGTCCTGACACTTTTAATTACATAACTTAACTATTTTTTAAATACTATCTCAATGTTTACTTAAAGCGATCGCCCAGATACCGCTCAACATCAAACCGGCTCCTAACCATTGGGAAATTGAGATTTTTTCTCTTAAGACCACAGCACCAGCGATCATTGTGAATATAATTGTTAATCCTATTACTACTGGATAGGCAACAGATAAATTCAATTTACTTAAAACTACCACATAAAAAATCGTACTTATACCATAAGTACAAATTCCTCCCAATAAATAGATATTTAATGGATTTTGCCCTGCTCCTAGTTTTAATAAATTCTGAGCTAGTGTATTTAATCCCACTGTGATTAAAATCAGTAAGCTAAAAACTATCGGGTTATTCATGGTAAAAATTTACTCAATTTATAAAGTGATATTTTTTGCTCAAAAGAGCAATTTAGAAGAAACTTTCATAACCAGCAGCATCATCAAAATCCCAAAGTTCTCCTGCTGATGGGTAAGATATTTGTACCCATTTTCCAGCAAATTTTTCCCACCATCGGGGCGGGTGTGGTAGAGTAGCAACTTGTATGAAGCTACATCCACAAAGTAATGCTCCTACAAAATCAGTATGCAAACTATCGCCAACGACTAGTATATGTTTTGCTGGCAACCGCATATAGGTTATAGCCTGTCGAAATGCAGGGGGAAAGGGTTTTTTCGCTGGACTGAGCGCTGGAATATCAAGACGATAAGACCAATATTTTACACGATAGCGGCGTTTACCATTAGAGAGGATAAAAAATTGCAATCCAGCTAACTTTGCTTGTGTAATCCAATCTTCTGCCCAAGGAGATAGATAGCGATCGTCTTCAGAAATAATGGTGTTATCTAAATCAAGAATAATTCCTTTAATACCACAAATCTTGATTTGATCAATTTTTATTTGAGCTAGGGTATGGATATGTCGTGGAAGCTTATAGTGTTTTTCTTTGATATCAAATTTAGCCAGCTTCATCAACAAAGTTTTGAAATTTTTCATCCGCAAAGTCCCGAAAATTCTGCCATTGGCCTATTTACCAACCAGATTTATTCGATTAGCCCTTGATGTTTGAGCAAGAGAATCACAAAGCAAGTTAACACCCAACCAACGACAGTTAACAGAATAGGCAAATCTTTCAATAAAACTTCTTCTGGTCGCTCACTACGTCCACCTTGTTCAATCATCTCGTCACTATAACTGGCAATTTCTTCAGGGTCACTCAGCAGTTGATAGCGAAAAATTCCATACAAAACAAAGGGCAAAGTCAATAGCATCCAAGACGTGGGCGCTCCGTGTAGATACGGGCCCGCACTCCAAAGAGCATAGGTGACAACGGTGCAAGTGGTAACAACATTTTCCATGCGACCCAGCAAAGGCAAGGAATAGTATTTGAGGACAGAGCGAGGCTTGCTGCCTTTTATTTTTGATAACCGCAGTTCTGCCTTGCGCTTTTCAATTCCCAAGAATAGGGCCAGCATGGCGGTACAGATTAAAAACCAAGATGATAAAACAATATTAGTAGCAGCAGCACCAGCATAAGCTCGTAGAACAAATCCGGTAGCGATCGCCCCAACATCCAAAATCACCATTCGTTTGATTCGCAGATTGTAGGCAACCTGCAACAGGGCGTATCCAGTTATGGCTGCACCCAACTGGGGCGATCGCAACCACCCAAAAATCAGAGCACTACCCAACAGCACCAATGCCATCCCAGTAGCAACACGGATGCTAACTAATCCTGCTGCTATTGGTCGCTTACATTTTACAGGGTGCTGACGATCAGATTCAACATCTACGATGTCATTGATTAAGTAGAAGCCGCTTGATGCACAGCAAAATAATACAAATGCGAATATACTGCCTAGCAGAGATTGCAGATTTATGCTAAATGCGAACAATGGTGCTGCAAACACTACCAGGTTTTTTGTCCATTGTCGCGGCCGCATAGCAGCTAAGTAGTATCCCGATTTCTTGGAATTAGTTGCTATGGCAGTTAAAGATTTCTCTACTACAGAAGTACGTCGATAAGCCATAAGTGTGCCTGCTGCTTCAAGGTTTCAGGGAATTATATTGAGTAAATTTTTCAATTTAATTAAAAAAATTTAGTAAAAATACTTACAAAAATATACCTAGATGATAATACTCTTGTTAAGTAATGTTTTAGTATTAAAAATAATATCTTTATTCAATCTTTATTTAATCTTTATTAAATCTTTATCTAAAAATTTGTTTGTGTATGTACCAAATCTGATTACTGCTTTATCTTCCAATTTGTATAATTGTCGCTTTTGTCAATGCGTAAGCTTTTGAATAATAATATACTTATTTACTACTTAGGCAGAGGTGCTATACTGTATGAGAACAAACTCTTGAATATGATTTGAGTGGTAAATCCTTTGCTGTCAGTTATATAGCGTTTCCTAATCATATAAGGTACATCATAGCCCCCTCATCGCTTGCTCTTAGGGGGTTGCTGTATCTCACAAGGGTAGAGAAACGCTATATATAAATGAAATGAGGGAGTTAGAAGAACCTATTACATCAATAATGTTTAAGCGATTAGGGTTATTTACCTCTACCTCAAAAAATTGAACTATAGACCTAGTAGATAGACTTGATCTCAGTTAAGCTATCAATAACTTGTTTGTCAAGAAGACTAGATAATTAGCAAATGATAATTTTATGCATAAATGTTTAAATTTTGTATGGAAGCTTCAACAAAACTCACAGATGTTTTTTTAGGCTATTTCTCGGTTAAATCTATTAAATCTCTAATGATAATATTGCTATGAATGCACATAAAGGATCTGCTGTGCTCAGTTCTGCAAGTTTCAAAATGCAACCATCTGCAACAGGACTGAACGATAATCATCGCCTGCGGCTGTTTTCTGGCTCTGCCAATATACAACTGTCTCAAGAAGTTGCTCGTTATGTGGGCATGGACTTGGGGCCTATGATTCGCAAAAGATTTGCGGATGGAGAACTTTACGTTCAAATCCAAGAATCGATTCGGGGTTGTGATGTCTATTTAATCCAGCCATGTTGTCAACCCGTGAACGATCATTTGATGGAATTATTGATTATGGTTGACGCTTGTCGTCGGGCTTCTGCGCGACAGGTGACGGCAGTAATTCCCTACTACGGCTACGCCCGCGCCGATCGCAAAACAGCAGGACGAGAGTCAATAACTGCAAAGTTGGTTGCTAACTTGATCACCGAAGCTGGCGCCAACCGTGTTCTAGCAATGGATTTACACTCGGCTCAGATTCAAGGCTATTTCGATATACCCTTTGACCATGTTTATGGTTCACCAGTATTGCTGGATTATCTAGCAAGCAAACAGCTGCCAGACTTGGTAGTTGTTTCCCCCGATGTTGGTGGTGTAGCACGAGCTAGGGCATTTGCGAAAAAACTGGATGATGCTCCCCTGGCAATTATTGACAAACGTCGTCAGGCACATAATGTTGCAGAAGTGTTAAATGTCATTGGCGATGTTAAAGGCAAAACGGCAGTCTTAGTGGATGATATGATCGACACTGGGGGCACGATCGCTGAAGGGGCGCGATTGCTGCGTGAAGAAGGAGCGCGTCAGGTATACGCCTGTGCAACCCATGCAGTATTCTCTCCACCAGCGATGGAGCGATTGTCCAGTGGCTTATTTGAGGAAGTCATTGTCACTAATACGATTCCAATACCAGAGAACAATCGTTTTCCACAATTAGTGGTGCTATCAGTAGCAAATCTATTGGGAGAAACTATCTGGCGGATTCATGAAGATACTTCAGTCAGCAGTATGTTTCGCTAGACTGTCATTTACGTTATTGCCATAAATTACCCATACTGTCCTCTTTATCGGGCACAGTGTGGGTTTTTTGCAGATACAAAAATTATATTATCTCCGCATAATTACTTATACTAACACAGTCATTACACGCCATCGTGCAAAGAGCCATGGTGGTTTTATAGGATTATAAAATAATACTTAAAATGAAAACTAGAGAGGCTTATCACCCCTTTCCCACTCAGGTATAGCACCTTTCACCCGGCGGATGGGCAAATTAGCAATTAAAGCTGTGGTTCGTTGGTTGCTTTCTAGAGAGAACTCCAAGCCCTCTGTCTCAATTTCGACATAGCGACAGACTACATCTAGGATTTCTTTCCGCATTTTTTCCAACGTTTGAGGATCTAAGTCAGCGCGATCGTGAGCAATCACCAATTGCAGGCGACGTTTAACTTGAGTTCGACTGCTATCAGGACCGCGAGAAAAAAGTTTTTCTAGAAGTTCAATCATTACGAATAGGTCTGGCGCGGAGACTGGAAAAGTAAGTTAGACAATCTTTGTCCTGAACAACCTTCGTATCCGAGCGAAGATGCTGTCTTGGGACGAGTCGATCTCCAGAAATTCGACACTTTCTCCTTCTAATCTACGAGCAATGTTCTCAAAGGCTGTGGCAGCTAAAGAGGGATTTTCCGCTAACACTAGGGGTTCGCCGCGATTGGTAGATACAATAACACGCTCGTCGTCAGGGATTACCCCGATCAAGGGAATGGCGAGAAGTTCCTGAACATCTTGCACTGACATCATATCATTTGCTTGCACCATTGAGGGTCTGATGCGGTTAATTATTAAATGAACACGCTTGATACCTTGTGCTTCTAGTAATCCCACTACTCGGTCAGCGTCACGAACTGAGGAAATTTCTGGTGTGCTGACAACTAGCGCTTCTTTTGCTGGGCCGATCGCATTTTTAAACCCATTTTCAATCCCGGCAGGGCTATCAATAATTACGTACTGATACTTTTGCGCTAGTGCATTCACCAATAACTTCATCTGTTCGGGTGTGACTGCATCTTTCGAGCGATTTTGGGCTGCCGGCAAAAGTACGAGATTGGGTTGGCGTTTATCTTTTACCAAGGCTTGTTCTAGACGGCACTCTCTGGCTAAGACTTCCACCGCAGTATAAACGATGCGGTTTTCCAGCCCTAGTAGCAAATCCAAATTTCTCAGACCAAAATCTGCATCAACCAAGGCAACTTGACGCCCCATTTTGGCTAAAGCCATGCCCAAATTTGCTGAAACTGTGGTTTTACCCACTCCTCCTTTGCCGGAGGTAATCACAATAATGCGAGTCATGATAGAAATGCGGTCAATGAGGGTTCAGGAAATATAAAACAGTAAATTGCAGTATAAAGTATGAAGTATCGTATCAAGTATGAAGAAATATCTGTTCTCCCCGGTCGGGGTCAGGCATGAATATTTGTTTTATTTCATCCTTACTTATATACTTCATTCTTTAAGTAAATATTTATGACTCTTGATTGCTCTTGGTGAATTGATTTCTGGAAAAATCAGTAGCCCTAGCAATGCGAATTCCTTGGGGTGTGATGTGTGCCACTTCTGGAGAAAAATGCATTGGCGGTTTTTCTGGCGCTCTAGCTACAGCATCTGCTATTCGTAGTTGGGTTGGTTCCATTTGCAAGGCCATAATCAGACACTCACGATTGCCTCCAGCACCAGCGTGAGCAATTCCACGTAGGCGACCCCAAATAATAATATCTCCATCTGCAATTACAATACCACCTGGATTTAAATCTCCCAAGAGAATTACTGTCCCAGGATGACGAATTTCTACTCCAGAGCGGACTGTCATTTCTAAATAGAGGGCATCTTCTTGGGGGATCGCTGTAGCTGTTGGCTCGGTACTCAAGGAAGTTACGGGTTGTAATTGTTCTACTGAATACCCAGAAGTCACAGCAGCGATCGCAGTTTGCCGCCGACTGGTCGAGACTGAGATTAGCCGGAGTTGCACTTCACTTAAAGCTTCGGCGAGTTCTTGGAGTTGTCTGGCATCTACTAAACGGTCTTGTGCCATTAAATGCACAGGTGTGTTAGATATCCGAAAGCGATCGCCTGCACTCAGACGTTGCCTTATTTGTTGCCAAATATCAGACCAAGTGAGTTCCGAGGCCGATAATTGAGATTCCGAGGGCAAAATTAATAACAGTCGTCCCTCCTTACTTTTTAACTGGACTTGAGTATTATCATTTACGCGATGCCCTGGTAATGCTAACTCATCGGGATTTAAATCAGTAAGGATAAAATCTGATGCCGTATCAGTATTTGACTCTACATCTGGGTTAGCAGGATTTGACTCTACATCCTCAAGGGCAGTATTTGATTTTAAATAAAGGAGTACAGATTTTAACTCAGCATCCGGGAGGATAGAATCTGGCTCTAAATCAGAAACAGTAGGATTTACCTCTACCTCAGAAAGGATAGAGTTTGATTCTGCATTAGGAAGTGCAGAATTTGACTTTAGATTGGGAATCGCAGAATCAGAAGTCATGGAGTACTAGCCAAAAGACAAAGGATACATAGATTTTGGATTTGTATTATCCACAAAGGTTGAAAGCGTGTAGCAAGACGTTAGTCTGGCATGAACCAAAAGATTATTTAATCTAAAATCGTTCGACTGAGCGTAGCCGAAATCTCAAATCTCAAATTGGCAAGGTCAACCTCTGATAAACTGTCCCCAAGGCATCAGCATCGCCGACATTACCTGGAAACAGCACCACAGGCAAATCAGGAAACTGGGGATGATCGGATGACGTTAACACCATTGAACAACCAGCTAAAATTTGACCGAGTAAACGGGCTGAAGTTAAAGCTAGTCCAGTACTCAAGACATCGTTTGAAGTAATGCCACCCTTGCTGATTAAGAATCCTATATCAGATGGTAAACCACGCACAATATCCATCAATAAACCTGAAACTTTTTCCCCGAACTCCAATCGTGTCTTGGCATCTTGAAAATTTAGTTCCTGACGGCTAGTATAAACCACTGGTGTTTTGCCATCTTTGTGTGCTGACTGTGTACTTTCTTGGATTTCAGTTAGTAATGCCGCAGATTGATTTGCATCATTGAGTAATCGCTCTACATTTACTTCGATGCCTACAGTTCCTTCTAGTTGCAACAGCGCCTCTAATTGCTGAGTAGTCTTTTTCACATGGGAACCTACAATCACCGCACCTGGTTTGCCTTGGCGCACGTACTGAGCCATGTTTTCGGCAGCAATAGGTTGGGGTGGTAAAGCGGCTAAAGCCGTTAAAATACTTGCTGCACTGCGAAATAAAAAGCGTTTCCCTTGACTTGCGGCTGCTAATATATCTACTGCAAAGCGATTGAGATCAGCTTGGGTTTCGCCATCGACGACAGCGCACTGATTACCATGAAGTTGTAACAATCGTTCCAAACTACCAGCGCGAATATCAGCCAAGAGAAACCTTTCTACAGCTTCGGCACTAATTCGTCCTTGAGTCTTTTCTTCGACGTACTTGGGTAAGTAACTGTGATGGTAGCTGAAGACGGAATCACGGGCAAATTCGGTTTCATGGACTGGGGTGGTTACACCGTCAATCATCAAGTAATGAACGCTATCGCGGGTGATGCGTCCGCCTTCAAAAAATGCTGGTACGAGAAAATGAGCATCAAAGGGGCCGAGTTCTTGGGCGATCGCATCAGTTTCAATGGGATAATGTCCCCGTAAAGTAGAATCAGAACGGCTGACAATCAGAAAATCGTTGATTTCTTCAGCATTCAAAGCTATTTTCAGGTTCTGGCAAACTTCTTTGGTGACAGATGCAGCTGACTCTGGCGTTAGCGATCTAGTATTAGTCAGCACAAAGAAAATCGGCGAATCATCCTGTAACCCTCTGCGTAGAGTGTCTACATCCCAGCGCATTAGTAGCAAGCAGCTGTGGACTGTTTGAGAACCTGTAGGGTCATCATCCAGGACAATTATTTTGGGTTTGTTGCTCATTTAAGTCAACGGGGCGATTGTTTTCTCGGAAATTCATCAACAGAGGTAATCTCTACTCAGCCTTTCTGTAATTTTCTGATTTCTGCTTGCACATCGATCGCAATTTGCAATGATTGATTTAGCAGTTGAGCATATTCGCCTGCTTGACTACTAACTTGTAAAGCTTGCAGACTGGCTAAATTATTCACAAATAACTCTTGGTTATTAGCAAGCAATTTTTTATTATCTCGCAAAATTCGTTCCGTTTTTAGAGCACGGACTAAATCTTCTCTAATTAGTTGTAAGGCGGCGGTTACTTTATCTCGGTCATGGATACTGCTTTCTACGTTTCCTGATGCCGCCAATTGGTCATTGATATCTATAGCGCCAATCAGGTCATGATATTTATCAACTTCATCTAAAAGTATTGTCAGTCCTTCAGGACAGGTTAATTGTCGCCATAGCCATCGTCCCACTAATATCGGCATTGGCACTAAAATTAGTAAGAGAATTCCTAGTCGAACTGAAGAACCAATTGTTGGCAGAATAATAAAAGCGTAAACAAAGCCCACAATTATTGGCGTTAGCGCTAGCGTCACTAGCATTTCACTGATAAAAAACCCTAATCGCTTTTTGCCATCTCGCAGAACAGAGGGTCGAAAAACGTCTTCTGGATCGAACCCAGTCAAACGTCTTAGTTCACCCTTACTAATTTCCAAGCCTATTAAATCCGGCTGCACGTCTGCATACTCCTATGGAAACCCAAGTTGCGTATTCATTTTAATCGGGTTTACCGTGATGATTGTGGTTATATTCAGGAAACCAGTTTTCATCTAAGATTTGTTCTAAAGACCCAATGGGTATAGCAGGAAATATGTCAATGGCAAGTTGAGAGCGATCGCTTGCTTCTGTCCTTGCATCTTGATAACATTCATCAAATATTTCTAAAATGTAAGCTTTAAGACTAGGACTCTCTTTAAGTCGCTCTTTAATCTCTCTACGGAATGTCCTGATTTCGCCTTTCCAATGCCCTTCATTTCGCTCCCGTTCCCTATCCCAATATATGAGCTTAAGCAGATGTTCCAAAAGTCGAATCAATAGACTTTTGACCGCTCGCTTTTCGCTCCTACCCATAGTTTCTAACTCTTCTAACAAATTCTCCAAATCAACAGCAGAAAACTGTCCAGCGCGAAGTTGGTTTATGGTTGTTCTCAGCCACAGGTAATAATCTTGGTCGTATAAGGTTTGAGTTATTGATTGGATTATTGGTTTAACCATACACTAGCCGAATTCCTAGTATTTTTATCTCAATTAAGCTTTTACGGAAAACTGCCTGTAATCTCTGACTTTCTCTCAATAGTTTTACCTTCACGAAAATAAAACTACTGCTCTGTGACACCATCATAATAAAGAAAGTTGAGTTGTTGGTTGATTGATTAATTACATAAGTAACTGATCTGTTAATTTTTCTCACCATACCTTCATTCGCAGTCTTATTTAACCAATCCTGCATTTGAGATAGTCTAACATTCAAACATTCCACCAAAGATTTTGCATTGCTGCATTCCCTGCAACACCAAAGCTAACCGCAGTGCTAGCAGCTACACCAGCAACTTGACCAGCATTAAATAATCCTCCACTATGATTCTTATTCGCTGAAACTCAGATTTAGTAACGAGTTAAGTATTCTTAAGATTTTCTTTACGAATCATCTTTCAGCGTCAGCTTTGGTGTTTCAGCATAAATAGATCGAGTCTATCTAAGGTGGAAGAGCAATTTAGTAGTCTAAAGTGTGGGAATCTTCAATTGGTGTTCGAGGTTTGGGTTGTAGCCTTGAGTTGCTAATGGTATGTACTCAGCATCCATCATGCTGAGGTTATGAATTTCATTCAAGGTGCAATACCGAAAATATTCCTTAAGTCTAAATTAAAGCTTACTCAAAGAATGAGGTTTTCATTTCCCTAGTCATTGAGAATATACGAATTCTCATTCATCAACTCCAATTTATCAGCCCTATAAATCGATTATTGCTGAGGGAAAAATGGCTAAAGCTAAAGCAACAGACATTATTTCATTAATTGAAGCAGAGCATCGCCAAGTTGAGACACTTTTTGCAGAAGCAGAAAAAACTAAAAGTGCAAAGTTGGTTGAGCAGTTCAATAAAATATATATAGAATTGATATTACATGCAAAAACAGAAGAATTAGTCTTCTACCCAGCTTTGCGAGAATACGAAGAAACTGAACAATATGTTAAAGAAGCTGAAGAGGAACATGAAGAAATTTTAGTTATTTTAGAAGAAATTAAGGGGCTTAAGCCTACTAAACCTGAGTTTAAAGAAAAAATGAGTGAATTGAAGGAAACACTTGAGCATCATGTAAAGGAAGAAGAAAACGAAATTTTTAATGCTGTGCGCGAATGTATGAGTGATAAAGAGCTAACTGAATTGGGACAAGAATTTCAAGAAACTAAAGCTAAGTTGACATCAAATGTAGAAGCTGCATTAGCAATGTAGGAATACACTTGTTCTAAATGTTTGCATAAATATAGGATTCATATTTGATTTTTGAAAAAGCTCAGTACAACTAGGAAGCCTTATTTCCCATTACCTATTGCCTATTCCTTGTTTACGTAAATCAGTATGGCTACGCCACGCTGCACGAACATAAATCAAAGCAGATTCCTATAATTAGCCATAATTTATACGGAATTAGGGCATTAAAATTACCCAAATATTCTTTCATTAAAAGAGAAAAAAATGACTAATACAAATGGTAAGAACAAAATTCGTTACGCCGTTGTTGGTTTAGGTTGGTTTGCCCAAGAAGCTGCCTTACCTTCGTTTGCCAACGCTGAGAACTCAGAATTAGTGGCACTAGTTTCAGATGACCCCACTAAAAACGAAGAATTGAGTAAAAAGTATGGAATAGAGCATACTTACTCCTACGAAGAGTATGAGGACTGTTTGGCAAGCGGCGAAATTGATGCAGTTTATATTGCGCTACCTAATCACTTGCATTGTGACTACACTGTGCGAGCTGCTAATCAGGCAATTCATGTGTTATGTGAAAAGCCAATGGCAGTTACAGAAAAAGAGTGTGAAACAATGATTCAAGCTGCCAATGATAACAATGTGAAGCTGATGATTGCCTATCGCTTACATTTAGAAAAAGCCAATTTACAAGCAATTGAAATTTTGCGTTCAAAGCAAATTGGTGAACCGCGAATTTTCAACTCGGTTTTTACTCAGCAAGTAGAAGAAGGTAATATTCGTTTACGAGATGTTACAGGTGGCGGCACGCTCTATGATATTGGCATCTACTGCATTAATGCTGCACGTTATCTATTTCAAGATGAACCAATTGAAGTATTTGCTGTAGCTGCCAATAAAGGAGAAGAACGCTTCAGCGAAGTGGAAGAAATGGCTAGCGTTATCTTGCGCTTCCCGAATGAAAGATTGGCAACATTTACCTGTAGCTTTGGAGGTGCTAGTGTTTCAACCTATCAAATTGTAGGTACTCAAGGCGATTTACGGGTAGACCCTGCATATCCTTGGCAGGGAGAAATCAAGCATTACTTAACAATTAATGGTGAAACTCAAGAGCGTACCTTTGAGGATCACGATCAACTAGCGGCTGAATTTACCTACTTCTCTGATTGTATTCTCGAAGATAAAGATCCAGAACCATCAGGTACGGAAGGGTTGATTGATGTTTCGATTATTCAAGCACTTTACCAGTCAATTGAGACGGGTAAACCTGTACAGATCCAAACTAGCGATCGCCATCAACGTCCCACATCAGATCAAACTATTGAGCGTCCTCCTAATGACGAGAAGCCAGACTTGATCCACGCTGCTGCACCTTCTGGCGAGTCATAATGCGATAGACCACTAGTTATGTTGTAGCGATCGCTTAACAGAAACACAGACTATTCATAACATATAACGGGCACAATATTATAGTTGTGCCCTCATATGTTATCTATTCAATTAAAAACTGCTGTCTATGCCCAAATATTAAGGATAAAGACCTCTGTCGGTCAACGCTTGAGCCACTCTACCTACCCCCAGTGTATAAGCTGCTAACCTTAAAGAAATTTGCCGTACCTCCGACTGATGAATCACCTTGCGATAAGCTTGCACCATCAAATGTTCCATTTCGCGGTTGACGCGCTCCTCATCCCAAAATACGTAAGAAAGACCTTGCACCCACTCTAAATAACTGACTACTACACCGCCAGCATTCGCCAAAATATCTGGTAACACTGTCACACCCCGCGCCTCTAAGGCCAAGTTAGCCTCAAGAGTAACCGGGCCGTTAGCTGCTTCTGCGACAATTTGCGCCTGCACCTGATTGACATTTTCTTCAGTGATTTGGTTCTCCAAAGCTGCTGGTATTAAGACATCACAGGGTAGAGTTAATAAATCTGCATTGCTAATTGGTACAGATTGCGGGAAACCGACAATACTCTTGCGATTTTCAGCGGCGTAGACTTTTAATTTGGGAATATCAAGGCCAGTTTCAGAGAATATTCCCCCTGCACCAGTTGAAACGGCGATAATTTTCGCGCCTGCTTCATGTAGTAATTCTGCTGCGGCACAGCCGACGTTACCGAAACCCTGAATAGCTACTCGCACTCCTGTTAAGGATTTACCTCGGTCTGCTAATGCCTCACGGACAATAATCATTGTGCCACGTCCGGTTGCCATTTCTCGTCCCAGAGAACCACCAATCGAAAGGGGTTTTCCAGTTACAACTCCTGGTACAGCATGACCAACATTTACAGAGTAAGTATCCATCATCCAAGCCATCTCACGGGCAGAAGTACCCATATCTGGCGCAGGAATATCTACGGAAGGCCCAATATCTTTAATCAACTCGCTGATATAACGGCGACTGATTCGCTCTAATTCACCAACACTGTAGCGTTTGGGATCTATAGCAATGCCACCTTTCCCACCACCGTAAGGAATACCTAATAAGGCACATTTCCAGGTCATCAGCATTGCTAAAGCAGATACTTCGCGCAATGTCACAGCCGGATGGTAACGAATTCCGCCCTTGTATGGGCCTAAGACATCAGAGTGCTGCACTCGGTGTCCAGCGAGAACTTGTATTTCCCCATTATCTAGTTTCACGGGAATCGAAACCGTGACAACTTTACGCGGGTGGCTGAGAATTTCTAGCAAACCCTGATTTAAATTTAATTCTTTAGCTGCCGCTTCTAAGTAACTACACGCTTGGTCAAAGGGGCATATATGCGCTGGCGAAGCAGGTTCTGACAGCAACGAGGATCTTGAAATCATAAATTTTCTCCTAATCACGGTATCTTTGCGAACCGGATCTCATCTGTACTTAAGCTTATCCTTTTTTTTTGAAAAATGATAAATTTTGTAGTTTTTGTTACAGTTTTTTATTGTATATTCTGCTTTATGTGCAAAGCAGTATCCGGACTAATACATTCACTTTAGACATCGCTTCGCAGCGTTGATTGCCTCTTTCTCTAAAGTTGCTATCAAAGGCTTTGCCTGCGATCGGAATTGGTTTGTTAGCTGCCGATGATGTAGGCTTTGACAAAATCTATAAAAAAGGCGATCGCACTCTGATTGATGCGATCGCCTTTTGATCTAGTTTGAACGAAAAATCATCGTTTCAGGCACTTGAAATAATCGAATGTACAAAAAGCCTTGCAATATCTTAACCAGATGAATTTCTTCATCCACTATGAATAACGCGATCAAGTTGCAGTTCAAGATAGATAGTTTTAAATCCACTGTTGTTTGGGGATTCACCAATTTGGTAAAAACCGCGTTTGAGATAAAGCATCCGGGCTACATAAGAAGAAGGATGTTCCCAAGTATACAAACGTAAGTACCTTTTTGCTTTTGCTTGTGCTAAGTCGATGGTAAAGTCTAATAGCTCTTTTCCAATTCCTTTTCCTCGAAATTGTGATGCTACACAAAACCAGCCTAACCAGTCAGCTTCTTGTTCGTCTTCGCTTTTGCAATATAACCCAGTTAGCCCAATTACTTGGAAAGATTTCTCATCGATAGCAACCCAGTAATTGAGCTGGGTAATTCCACTGTTTGAAAACCATTGAGCATATTCATCTCGATATAAACTTGCCGCCAGCGATGGACTATCACTACTATTACTCACACCTGGGAAAACTTCCTCTCTTAAGTGAATTGCTTGCTCCAAGGTTGCTATCGATAATGATTCAATGTACATAGCACTAGTCACTCAAGCTTAAAGTAGCTATACCTATATTTAAGCTACTATCTCAATTAATCTGTAAATTTTCCGGTGAGCAGGCATTCTCTCTCTTCATCCTGAAGAACCAATTTTACCTTAGCTTTCATAGCTAATTTGCTTTTCCTCTTGGAGTTTGTTTTTTTTTCTTAGTTGAGCATGGCACCAAATCGAAACGAAATACGAGCAAGTCCTGAATCTGAATGCTATTTTCGTAGCTTGGCTGAGGTAAATACCAAAAGTAGTCATGGCGCACATGATCCATCCGAAATCCGCACTTTTGATAAAAAGCAATGTTGTCAAGACTTGAATTAGACGTGCCGACGAGTATCTGCCTCTTGCCGCGTTGCCTCGCCTCTTGAATCAACCAAGCAACGAACTCCTTACCTAAACCCTGCCTTTGAAACTCAGGGGCTATACCAAGTTCCATAATTTCGCAGGGGTCGCTGCGCCATTTCATCGTTGCTGCACCAACCAAGTATTCGTTGTCGTCCATGCGATATACAGCATCAACGAGGTTAGCAAGCCCCCATCGCAGTGCACGCTCCGATTCTTCTGCCAACAGTAGTATCGGAATCAGCGCTTCAAGTTCGTCGTCACGAGCTTGTCGAATAGCAATCGCCATTCATATTCCCTTTTAATCACAATTTATTTTTCAAAACTATAGTAACAAGTAGATGTTGAACGTTTTAGGTTTTTGACTTGAGGAGGCGACAAGGGAGCTAAAGAGCTGCTAACGCGATCGCGGCATTCTGTCCACCAAAGCCAAAACTCAAACATAGTACCTGGCGAATTTTACTTAGACGTGCGGCTGTAACAATATCTAAATGAAATTCTGGCTGCTGCAATCCTAAACAAGGCGGTAATATTTGATGCTTTAGTGTCATGAGAGAAAAAGCTACACCTAAAGCTCCAGATGCCCCTAGTGTATGACCTGTGCTTCCCTTGGTGGAACTAACCGCCACGCCTTGGGGAAACAAACGCTGGATTACCATACTCTCCATCTGGTCATTTAGCTGGGTAGCTGTACCATGAGCATGAATGTAATCGATATCAGTTGGTAAGAGACAACTACGTTCTAGACATTGTTTGATAGCAGCGATCGCACTTTTCCCTTCGGGTTCTGGTGAATTACTATGATATGCGTCGTTAGTTAAGCCGAAACCGAGAATTTCACCATACACTTTTGCTTGACGCTGCTTTGCAAACTCTGCTGATTCTAAGACAAACACAGCCGCGCCTTCACCCAAGACTAAGCCTTCTCTGTGCAAATCAAAGGGATAAGCCCCAGTTTTTGCCAAAGCACCCATCTGCTGAAACCCAGCTAAAGTTAAAGGTGTAATCGGTGCTTCCACTGCACCTGCGATCGCTTGTTGACATTGCCCAGTTTGTATAAGCATAGCTGCTTGGGCAATAGACCAAATTCCAGTAGCACAAGCTGTCATTGGTGCTAAAACTATACCTGATGCACCGATTTGTCGCGCTGCTGCGATCGCATTGAAATGAGGTAATATATCTAGCCAATTTCCAAAAGAGGACACGGGGAAATGATTCGCGTTATACATTTGCCGCGCCAGCATTTCCCAAGATGCTTGATAAGAGCGACTCGATCCAATGACTACAGCACAATCAGCTAAAGGTGCAACTAACCCAGAATCTTGTAAAGCAGAAGCAACAACCATCTGAGTTAACCTTGTCAACTCAGATGGTTGTTCACCAATCAAACCTAGAGGAAGTGGTGTAAGTTCTGGAAATGGTTGATGTAATCGAATTCCAGATTTACCTGCGATTAAATTTCGCCAGCTATCCTCTAAGCTTCCACCCAAGGCGGAAACTAGACCAATACCAGTAACAACAATTTTGACCAATTTAGGAGTTAGAAGTTAAAAGTGAGGAGTTAAGAGTTAAGAGTTTTTTACTATCTCCCTCGCCCCCCTGCTCCCCTGCTCCCCTGCCCTCTTCCTCCTACTTTCCAGGCGTTTTTAAGTTTTCAGCACCTTGAGTGACTTTAGCGGAGTCAATGCGATCGCCTTGCTGAATTTTGTTTACTACATCAAAGCCTTGAGTGACATTGCCAAACACGGCGTAGTTACCATCCAAAAATGCTAGATCAGCTAAAGCAAAGTAAAACTGGGCAGAAGCGGAATCTGGTGATTGCGATCGCGCCATTGCTACTGCACCCTGTTTATGAGGCAATACGACGGGTTGAGCAGTAGCATCAAATGGTTTATTGTAAATCGGAGTATCCGAACCTTTGGGCTTAACTTCTAAAGGTATATAACGAGCGTTTCCCGTTTTTGGGTCAATATAGCTACCTGTTCCCAGTCTATCTGCTGGAACTTTCGGGTCTTTGCTTTGAGGATCGCCCCCTTGAACTACAAACGGTTGAGGTTCGCGTACAACTCGATGGAAAGCTAAACCATCGTAAACCCCCTTTTGCACTAAATCTACGAAGTTGCCAGCTGTAATGGGGGCATCAGTGCCGTCTACTTCGATAGTAATCGGCGAACCTTTAACCGTGATTACCACAGTAGCCTTGCCTTCGAGGCGCGGTAAATCTGCCAGTCCAGGAATGCTCTCACTACTAGTTTGAGATACAGATGTTGCTTCAGTAGTTGTCTTGGTGCTTGCCTCGGTTGTGGTCGAGGTAGCTGTCGAGTTTGGAGAAGAGCTATTAGAAGCGACTTGCTGTGTTGAACATCCTCCCAAGATCAAGGCACTGATAATCACAAAAGAAAGCAAAAATTGAGAAATTTTTAACAGCATTGCCTGTTACCGATTTAACCAGAGTATCTTATCGTTTTGAGGAGGATTGGGATTAGGGGAGAGGGGACAGGTAACAGGTGATAGGGAATAATTTGTTACCTATAACCTGTTACCTCTACCCTTTACCCTATAACCTGTTACCTCCACCCTCTACCCTAATCTCTTACAATCCTTCTAGTGATACTCCCAAAAAGCGGGCTAACTTTGCGCCTTCTGTTTCCAACTCTGTTAAAGATAACGGTTGTCCAACCCGTGTTAAGGGTATATCTCGCCGGCCTTTAATGCGTAGATAGAGTGCACGACGGGGATTAAGACCTTCTTTTACGTCTATTAGTACAGATTGCACATCTTCTATGCGGCTATCAATCTGAATTCGGCGGTTTTTGCCAGGAAATCCCCAACGAAAGATTTTGATTGCGCCTGTTTCCTGATTAAATTCGTTGTAACCGCCTCCAACATCCAATAAAATCATTAGCCACAGATATGTGGCTAATAGCAAGCCAGCAGTACCATATAACCCCATCACTAATCCTTGGGGGATAAATACCAGTTGAGTGGGATCGGAAACTATGAGTAAATTAACTTTTAAATAACTGGATATTCCAGACAACAAAAAGCCGCTTGCTCCCAAGGTAACGATAGTTGCCCACCAGTAGTTACTGAACCGACGAGAACCGAGAACATTTTGGTGCAGGAGGCGATCGCCTTTGTTAATCGTTGTTGATGTCGTCATTGAACTACCATTGCCCGTGAGATACTCGCTGTCACATACTCGTACACTAAATGCTTTTGCATAGAGTGGTGGGTTCTTCTGTCAATCCGGCTATTGCTTAAAAGGCACAAAGAGCTATGTTTGAAATCCACGGGAACCCTGCCGCAGACTATAAATTTTTCACTTTGTACCCGACAAATTTTACTGTCCCGGATAATGCTGGCTTCCTTGTACTACGGGACAAACCACTTAGGCTGTTTGTATTAGTCAAGATATACCAACTTCCTTTCTCCTTGTCTAACGTTTCACATAGGTTTTCCAGAGGTGTATCAACGACGTGGCTGCAAAGTCATTATTCAGATTATTTTACCAAATATCGTTGACAAAAACTCAACTGCGCCCTTCTATGTTCCTGCTGCCGATATAATTTTTTCGGGTAATGTTGTACTATTTTTTTACTCAATGGCTGATCAAAATTCTTTACTCCCTCACTCTCTGCCCCTCTTATTCCCTGCTTCCCTCTCCCTGCCTCTTTTTGACCTCTTGAAATGAGTTATCTACCTACCTCCATCTGCATTAAATTTTTTTAGATTTCTGAGAAAAGTTGTGTCAAATTGTAAAATTTCTGATATTCATATTATTTATAAGGTTCGTGTTTCATAGCTCATTTCCTTTTGCGTATCAGGCAAAAACCCTGAGTAGTGTGATAAGTTAAGAATCATTAAGTTACCACAAGCTAGATTACTAGCCGATGGTACGTGTAATGTCATAACCCTGAGAAATAATGACTTAACTAGTCAGTAAGCTCTCAGAATCTCAGTTACTTAAAAGCAGTTGAGATTGTCAAAAAAACGTTAATTCCTCACGGCAGTCGGTTACATTGGTTTTCCGTACTACCTTAGAAACGTTGCAATTTTAGTAAAAAAAGAGGATTTAAGTCCGATGACCATCGCAGTTGGACGCGCGCCCAGTAGAGGGTGGTTTGACGTTCTAGACGACTGGCTCAAGCGCGATCGCTT